>CAZLAL010000028.1:0-5508 GCA_964557455.1 uncultured Dehalococcoidales bacterium | reverse complement strand
ATTGACTATGCCCATCGCGACTTAAACTATCGCTTGAGCTCCTGCCCAGGTTTGGCTTTTCCCGATCTTATCAGGATCTGAAGCAGATTCTACCGTATTATTTACTCTTCTCTGACCCACTGGCCTTGTCCACAAAGGGAGCCAGTAGGTCCATGGGCAAAGGAAACAGAATGACGTTGCTTCTCTCTGTGGCAATGCCTGACAATGTTTGCAAATAGCGAAGCTGTAGAGCTGAAGGCTGACTGGAAATGACTTTGGCTGCCTGGGCCAGTTTCTCGGCCGCCTGGGCTTCACCCTCGGCATGGACTACCTTGGCTCTCCTCTCTCGCTCAGCCTCCGCTTGGGCCGCCATAGCCCGCTGCATCGTTTGCGGCAGTTGCACATCCTTAACCTCCACCATGCTCACTTTTATACCCCAGGGATTAGTGCCTTCATCAACCACCGATTGTATCTTTTCGTTGAGCCTGTCTCTCTGACCTAACAGCTCATCCAGCGTAGATTGCCCGACAACATTCCGCAAAGTGGTCTGGGAGAGCAACGAGGTTGCCTTGACGTAGTCCAGCACCTTGAGAATGGCATCCGAGGCCTCGACCACCCGGAAGTAGATTACGGCATCAACCCTGACGGTAACATTATCCACCGTGATGCATTCTTGCTGGGGAACGTCCATAGTGACTACCCGCAGGTCAACTTTTCGCACCATCTCGATGAAGGGTATAATCAGGACCAAACCTGGGCCTCTCAGCCCCACGAATCTACCCAGTCGGAAAACACCCACTCTTTCATACTCGCGGACGACTTTGATAGCTGCCGATAGAAGTATTATTACTACTATTGCGATAACAACATAAATAAAAATGTCCATCTTCACTCCTTTTCTCTAGATTTTCTGGTCACCCACAGTTTCAATCCCTCGGTTCTGGTTATTATCACCTCCTCTCCTGGCTCTATTGTACTATCTTCAGCTAGGGCTGTCCACAGTTCTCCTTCAGCCAGAACTGTGCCCTGAGGATTGAGAGGCGTTCGTGCCACAGCTTCTTTCCCTATCATCTCCTCAACGCCGGCCGAAAGACTGCGCCTCTGACCCTTTACGATGGCATAGATAACAAAAGCGACAAAAGCGGCAGCACAGATTATGGCGACGACGAGTGGGCCCGTTATCGGCATGGTGTTATCTCCCTTACCTGCCTAGTCTCTTTGTCACCCATAATTTCAACCCCTCCACCTTATTTATCATCACCTCTTCGCCCGGAGCTATCTTGTCGCCCTCAGAAATCGCCGTCCATAATTCTCCCTGCGCAATGACCATGCCCGTAGGTTCGAGTGGCGTTTTGGCTATGGCGATTGTCCCGATCATTCCCTCAGACCCGGTAAGATTGCGCCGCCTTTGCCCGCGGACAATGGCCCCAATGACGAGGACAGCGAAAGCAGCGACAGCGGCTGTAACCCCAGCGATCAGCCTCTTGTCTACCTCTATGCCCGGGCTATAGGTGAACAGTATCAGGGAGCCTATAATCAGTGAGATTATGCCTCCGGCGGTCAGTAACCCAAAGGTGGTGGTGAAGTACTCGGCGATAAAGAGCCCCACTGCCAGTAAGATAAGTGCTATGCCTCCCCAGTAGGCGTCAAGTACACCCAGGGAGTAGAATGCCAGCAACAGGCTGATGCCGCCGGCCACCCCGGGGAAAATCAGCCCCGGGTTGTAGAATTCGACAAGTATCCCGATGGTCGCCAGGCTAAGGAGGATGTAGGCAATATTAGGGTCACTGATTGTCTGCAGGAATCTCTCGATGGCATTCATTTCGTTTCTAGTTGAGCTATAGTCAGTAGTATCAATGATGACTTCTCTGTCACCGACTAAAGTCAGTTCCCAGCCATTGATTTGAGAAATCAGGTCTTCCAGGCTCTCAGATCGCAGGTCGATAAGGTTATATTCCAGGGCATCAACATCGGTGAAGGATTTGCTTTGCGTCACTGCCAGCTCGGCCTGCTCGATATTGCGACCGCGCTCCTCAGCTATGGTCCTCATCCATTTGGCCGAGAATTCGACTATCTTTTGCATCTGGTCTTCCGGTATTTCCTCTCCTCCAGCGCCTACAGGATGGGCGGCGCCGATGGTCGTGCCCGGCGTCATCGCTGCTATGTGACCAGACAGCGTGATAAAGGTTCCCGCTGATGCAGCCCAGGCCGCTTTGGGAGAGACGTAAACAACGATGGGCACGTTGGCATTCATAATGCTCTGGACTATCCTCTCGGTGGAATCAAGAAGTCCACCAGGGGTGTTTAGCTCAATTATACAGGCGGTAGCGCCGTTCTCCTCCGCCTGGTTGATACCCCGATCGATATAGTCAGCTATCACGGGCACAATGGTGCCATCCACGGTAAGGACTTCCACAGTAGTAGGACTTGCGGCAGCAAGCAAGCTGCCTCCCAAGCCCGCAGCTATGGGAATCACAAACAAGGCAAGGAAGAGAAACTTAACTCCAGTCTTGACCATTTCTGTTTACCTTTAAGTTAATTATAGACTAAGCAATCGAAAGCGACAAAAATCTTCAAGTTCATCATTGAAGCTGGACACAGCCTGGTGTAGAATTGGCCAGATATGAAAGACCAGAAGTGTAAGGGGATGCAGGACTTGCTCTGCGGAGATATGTTGCGCTTTCGCCGTATTGAAGATACCTTTCGGACTTGTTGCCGCAACTGGGGCTACCAGGAGGTGAGGACACCAACCCTGGAATACCTCTACTTGTTTACAGCTACGGGAACACTCACTCCGAACATGCTAAGCAAGGTATACTCCTTCCTGGACTGGGATGGGTGGAGTGGTGAGCGGGTCGTCCTGAGGCCAGACGGCACTATTCCTGTGGCCAGACTCTACATCGACAATCTGAGCGGGCAGGAATTAGCCAGGCTGTTCTATATAACTAACATCTTCGCTTTCGAGGGAACGGGGAAGGATAGAAGGGAACGATGGCAATGTGGCGCCGAGTTTTTTGGTGGGGCGAACCTTGCGTCGGATGCCGAGATAATTCTGCTGGCTGAAGACGCTATTCGCAAGCTCGGCATTAGAAATGTCAAGCTCCAGTTGTCTCATGCTGGCCTGGTGAAGGCCTTGCTCAAAGAGTTCAAGTTCAGCCCGGCTGAGGAAGCCAGGGTGATGAGCCGCATTTTGGAGGGAAATTGGCGAGCATTGACCAGGGCCAAGTCGGTTAGCCCCGAAATCGATAAGCTCGTGGCTGCGTTAATGGGGCTCAAGGGAAGGTCGAGCGGCTTTCTGCGCAATGTAGAGGCTTCATTTCCCAAAGCCTCCCGCGAGTTCAAATCCAGCCTGCACGACCTCCTGAGCATTACTGCTTTGCTGGATAGGCTAGATTGCCGCTACGAAATCGATATCGCAGCGATGCATGGCTTCGAGTATTATACCGGGGTCTGTTTTCAATTCCTGGCGGACGGGGGAAAGATTGGCGGTGGGGGAAGATATGACAAACTTGTGCCCCTGATGAACGAGGAAGACGTCCCTGCCTGCGGATTTGCTCTGTATGTGGATCCTATCATGAAATTACTTCCGCCGGAGAAAGAGAAAAGAGGGGCATCCGGGATCTTAGTCAAAGGTGAGGCATTGACTCCCGAGATAGTAAAGAAGTGTTTTGCTGTGGCGGAATCGCTTCGTGAGGCCGGACAGCCAGCAGAGCTTGACTTTACGGGTCGAGATGAATCCAGTTACAGGTGGGTAATATCAGTTCCTGCCCGGGCGGCGTCTCCCTTTGTGCTCAAGGATGCTGTAGAAAAAAGACGGCGTAAGCTAGCCACCGCAGCAGAGATCCTCGAGGTAGTGAGTGGGGGGTAAGACGATTTGTTTAGCAATGCGCTAGCTCCGAACTTGACGAGGAGTGCTGCAGCCTGGTTTTTATGCTGCCGCCCGTGATTCGACAAGGCTTGACAGTGAGCTCATACGAAGGGCCAAAACAGGCGGTTAGCAACGAGTAAGACATGAGAGATTACCGGGTTCCCTACATAAAGCTTGCCCTCCCTAAAGGCAGGTTTCTATCGCCTACAGCCAGCTTGCTTGCCGAGATAGGCCTGGGATTCGACGGTTATGGCAAGAAGTCGAGGCAATATCGCTTGAGATCCACAAGGTTTCCCGGTCTTGCCGCTAAAGTACTCCAAGAAAAGGACATTCCCATCCAGGTGGCTGTCGGGAATTACGACCTGGGTATTTGCGGTTTGGATTGGATTGAGGAATTCCTGGTGAAATATCCGGCGGGGGCTGTGGTCAAAGTAGCGGCCCTGAATTATGGCGAAGGTAGCGTACATGTGGCGGCCGGCGCTCAGTTAGAGGTAAGCAGCCTCAATGACCTGTCAGCGCGCGGAAGCGACTGGCGTATAGTGAGTGAGTACCCCAATCTGTCCGAGGCTTTTGCCCTGAATCTGAGAATGAAAAGATTCAGAATCTTCCCGGTGTGGGGGGCTGCTGAAGCCTATCCGCCGGAAAGTGCCGATTTGGCACTGCTTTGGGGAAAGAGTGCAGCAGATATACGAACTCAAGGCTTAATTCCCGTGGACATGTTATTTCCGGTTACGGCCTTCCTGATAGCCAATCGAGGAAGCCTGGAGAGCAAGGATTTGAGCCAGATCCTGACCTGTTTTGACTCCAAGCTGGGCGTTGAGCCGCAGATATCAATAGAACATGATCTTGTGATACGTAAGGAGCGAAATCTTCCTGGGTCCTCGTGGTCTGCAAAAGAAATCAAACTGGCCTTGCCCGACGGGCACCAGCAGGCAGCTGCCGCGCAGTTTCTGAGGCGAGCCGGGCTGACGCTTCAGGGATATTGTCAAGAGACTGTGAGCCGCCGACCTTCTGCTGACTTAGACTGGCTGGGCATTAAGGTGATCAGACCCCAGGATATGCCTCTTCAGGTAGCCAATGGCAATTTCGATTTAGCCATAACCGGTGAGGACTGGCTGCGTGAACATATCTCTCGCTTCCCCTTAAGCCCGGTGCGGAAATTGTTTACTCTGGGCTCTGGTACTGTCAGAATTGTGGCTGCCGTGAGCCAAGAAATGCCTGTGGCCAACATCGACCAGTTGCGGTCACTTGTTCAGAGCGGGGAGTTCGCTTCTCTGAGAGTGGCGTCGGAGTACATAAATATCGCCGATAAATACCTTCGAGACCATTGCATTCACCCATACAAGCTAATTCCGACGTGGGGGGCGAGCGAGGCTTTCTTGCCCGAGGATGCGGACATGCTTATTGATAATGCCCAGACGGGGAAGACGCTTAAACAGCACAAATTGAAGATTATTGATGTGCTGTTCCGGTCTTCGGCTTGTCTGATTGCCAACAAACACAGCCTGGCATCTGCAAAGAGAAAGGCAAAAATGGAGTTCCTTGCCCAGAAATTGCGAGCGGGGCTATAGTAGACAAGAAATTAGAATGCAAAGGGCAAAGATATAGAGCAAGAATGAGAAAGTCTTGCATTTCACCTTGTCATTCTTGTCCTTGATTTT
>CAZLAL010000027.1:0-3331 GCA_964557455.1 uncultured Dehalococcoidales bacterium | reverse complement strand
TGACCAATACCTGATGCGCAATCCCGATTTCTTCTTCAGCAAGAACTTTGATAATGCCATAATAAACCCCGCTAATCCTTATGTTCTCAAGCCTCACCTACTCTGCGCGGCTTGGGAGAAACCTCTAGATAAGGAAGACGAGAAATTTTTCGGGCCTGACATTAGCGCTATGTTGACTGAGCTAGAAGAGGAGGGAAGTCTGAGAAAGCACCATGAGAGATGGCATCCTGCTCCTTCTATCTCCTATCCCGCTCAAGATATAAATATCAGAAGTACGTCGGGACAGAATTATGCCGTCATTGATGGTCGAGAGGGCCATTTGTTAGAGACTGTGGAAGCCAGTGTCGCCTTCTTCCAGGTGCACCCCGGTGCTATCTATCTGCACCAGGGTGACTCTTACCTTATCACCGAGCTCGATTTAGCCCGCCATATTGCCTGGGCAGAAGCAAAGTCCGTGGATTACTACACTCAGACTATGGAAATAACGGACATCCGCATCACGAACACCCTCAAGGAAAAGACCTGCCAGAACACGAAGGCGTACTTTGGAGATGTTGATGTCACCACCAGGGTAGTGGGCTTTAAGAGGAAGAAACAATTCACTGACGAAGTCATCAGCGAGGAGTTCCTTGATTTACCAGCCCAGAATTTTCCCACCAAGGCGCTGTGGTTTGATTTGCCTCAGAAGGCAGTTGATAGAATAGCCAAGGCCGGGCTTGACTTCCACGGGGGAATACATGCCTGTGAACACGCTGCCATTGGCATACTGCCCTTATTTGCCCTTTGCGACCGCAATGACATTGGCGGCGTATCAACTCCATTTCATCCTGACACCGGCAGGCCACAGATTTTCATTTACGATGCTCATCCCGGAGGTATTGGCATTGCTGAAAAGGGATTCGAAATCATAACCGAGCTCTGGCAGGCGACTCTGAAGACTGTCGAGGAATGTCCCTGCACCGACGGCTGCCCTTCCTGTGTGCAATCACCCAAATGCGGCAACAATAACCAGCCCCTAGATAAACACGCGGCGATAATACTGCTCAAAGAGCTTCTGGCCTAACAGAATTAACATCGTTGATTTAGATTCGTCTCCTTCCTTACATTTCTCCATTTCCATTCCTCTCAATCTGGGCCCCTGCTGCACCGAAGACATCATATATTCCCTGTCATTCATAACAGAAGACCCCAGCTGCCCTCGCCAGAAGGAGAATAAATGGCCAGCTAAAAGGTCATTTACACCTGTGCTATTATATACGAGCATCCCTGATTATGGAGGCAGCTTGTTTGATTTGTTAAAGAAGACCGAACCAGGCTTAAAAAGAAGCAAGGAGACCTGGTTCAGTAAAATAGCTAATATTTTTAACCGCAGCTCTCTAGGAGACGAAGTCTGGAATGAGCTCGAGGAGTTGCTGATCTCGGCTGATGTTGGCGTTGAGACTACCAGCAAGCTACTGGAGAAAGTCAGACAGCGCGTAAAAACGGACAGGCTTTCAGAGGTATCTGAAATACGCGAAGCTTTAAAACGGGAGATGATAAGCTTTCTGAGTGTCTCTCCATTGCGACTGCCTGATTCGCGTGGTTCCAACCTTGAGAGAAGCGAGGGCGAAAAATCGCCCAAGGTTATCCTCGTGGTCGGCGTAAACGGCTCCGGCAAAACAACCAGTATTGCCAAGCTAGCCTATGGCCTCAGCTCGCAGGGGAAGCGAGTCATCCTGGCAGCAGGAGATACCTTTCGCGCAGCAGCTATCGAGCAACTCAAACACTGGGGAGGAAAGATAGGTGCCGAGGTTGTTGCTCATCAACCTGGTGGCGACCCCGGCGCGGTTGCCTACGACGCGGTACAGGCCGGTTATAGCCGCCACGCTCAAGCGGTGATAATCGATACCGCTGGTCGCCTCCATACCAAGTTCAACCTCATGGAAGAGCTCAAGAAGATAAAGAGAGTGGTAGCCAAGCACGATGCTTCTGCCCCGCATCGAGTTTTGCTGGTAATGGATGCTACCACAGGACAGAATGGTCTAGCTCAAGCCAGGTACTTCACCGAAGCTGTGGACGTCACCGATATTTTCCTGGCCAAACTGGACGGCACAGCCAGAGGCGGCATAGTATTCGCCATCTGCGACCAGTTGAACATACCAATTTCCTATATCGGTACCGGTGAGAAGTTAGAGGACATGGCTGTGTTTGATGCTGAGGTCTTTGTTAATAGTATCTTTTCTTGAATGAACAGGAGGAATGAATGCTTACTATTGGTATAGACCCTGTTGCTTTCACTATTGGGTCCTTAGAAGTACGTTGGTATGGCATCATGATAAGCATAGGAGTCTTATCACTGCTACTCATGATGCTAATTGAGGCTAAAAGGCTGGGGATCAAGCGCGATATTTATAGTATTTTCTTCTGGGGCGTGATTGGGGGTATTGTCGGAGGCCGGCTTGCATATGTAATCTTTTACTGGGAGGATTTCATGGCGAATCCTCGACAGATTATCAGCTTTGAAGGCCTCGCCCAAAACGGGATGGTTATTGGCATCATCGTGGCAGCCCTGATCTATATGTTGGCGACGAAAATGCGCTTTGCCACGCTACTTACTTTCGGCGATGCCTTTGCTGTGGGAGCGCCCCTGGCCCTGGGCATAGGCCGGATTGGTTGCACGCTAAATGGCTGCTGCTACGGCATGCCTGCCCCTGATCTGCCCTGGGCAGTCGTCTATACTCACCCAAACAGTATCGCTCCGCTGGGCATCCCAATGCACCCCACTCAGATTTATCATTCATTATGGAATCTGATAGTCTTTGCCATCGTATGGCGACTGCGGGGCAAATTCAAACCGGAAGGCACCCTTCTATTCTTCTGCTTCTCCCTCTATGCCGTCGGCAATTTTGGTGTGAGGTTTCTCCGTGCTGAAGAACCAGTGTTCTGGGGGCTTCGTGAAGCCCAGATTGCTGAGCTAGCTATCTTGGCAGTATTCTTGCCCTGGCTTATCATTAGATTACGCCGATTCCGAAAACAGGCTGCGGCGGCTGAACTTGCTAACGAGGCTGAGTCGGAGCGAAGCCTACAAGATTGAGGCTTAGCACTTCTTCGCCATTCCAGCGACTTTTCTCCACCTTATAGACAATATCAATCGGAGACAGTAATTCCTCGGGTTTCTTGTGCGACTGAAAATCCACAGCCTGCCAGATTACATTGCCTTGCTTGAGTTTCAGCCTTAGCCAGTCGCCTTGATTGCCAAATTTGCGACATTCGATTACCTCGACCCCTCGAGTAAGAAAAGTCGGCTCCGGGTTGCCGTGCCCAAAGGGACTCAGCTTCTGGATGAGATTGA
>CAZLAL010000026.1:0-3486 GCA_964557455.1 uncultured Dehalococcoidales bacterium | reverse complement strand
GATCCATAGCCAGTCGGGGTCGCCCTGAAGAAAACCGCTTTCCTCAGTCAGCAGGCTGTGGCGAGGATAGAGTCTCTTAATCTCTGCGATAATCAACCTGTCCACCTCTTTGTCGTATATGGTGAGCGCTTCCTTAGCTGGCCTGCGCTCTTTGAGCAAATCCCAGTCCTGGCGGAAATGCTTCATCAGGCTATCGCCAGCCTTTCTGGCCAGGCTCTCGATCAGATCCCTTTCCTTCATATGTGTTCAGTTATTCTATCATACTAGTATCACAGAATTGATTCGAAGCCGGTGTCCGAGCTATCCCAAGGCAAGCCTCACTTAGTGGCTCTCTGGAACAAGGAGGCACAAGGCGATAGAAAGTGACACCTATGGTCGGCGTTTTTTCTTCTTGACGAAAAGGGAAAGCGTTTGACAGGCGAACGAAGCGAGAGTAACTCAAGGCGTGGTAGGGATAAGACTGGTCTATTGCTCTGTGCTTCGCCGGGCAGCGGCAATGTCCCTCAAACGTTGCGCCTGGGTGAGCAATTTCTTCCTCAGCCTGATATTCTCAGGAGTAACCTCAACCAGTTCGTCCTTATTGATGAAGTCAATGGCCTGTTCCAAGCTCATCTGGACGGGAGGGCTCAGCTTTACGGCGATGTCGGACGTGGACGACCGTATGTTGGTCTTCTTCTTTTCTTTGCATACGTTGATGGCTATGTCCCGCGGCCGCGGATTTATCCCCACTATCATACCCTCGTAGACTTGTGTGCCAGGTCCAATGAAGGTGAGACCCCGCCCCTGGGCAGTGTTCAGGCCATAGGTAACAGCTGTGCCTTGCTCCGAAGCTACCAGCACTCCACTGCGGGTCGAAGCTATATCTCCATGCCAGGCTTCATAGCCAAGGAAGTTGGTGTTCATGATACCTTCCCCACGGGTGGCAGTGAGAAAAGCGCTGCGGAAACCGATGAGTCCTTTTGTAGGTATATGGAATTCCAGGTGTATATTGTCAAGGCTATCCTTGCGCATATCGGTAAGCTGGGCTTGCCTCTTGCTCAGCATCTCCGTCAGAATTCCGATATATTCATCTCTGGTGTCAAGAGAAAGAGTCTCCATGGGTTCCAGGAGCTTGCCGTCGACTACCTTGGTAATGGCTTCCGGCCTGGACACTTCAAACTCGTAGCCCTCCCGGCGCATGGTCTCGATGAGAATAGCCAGATGTAGTTCTCCTCTTCCTTTTACCAGGAAGGTGTCCGGGCTATCTGTATCCTGCACCTTGAGGCTGAGATTAGTCTCCAGTTCCTTGTAGAGTCGGGCCCGTAGCTGGCGTGTGGTGCTGAAGCGCCCCTCCCGGCCGGCGAACGGTGAGGTGTTGACTCCGAAGGTCATCTCCACCGTCGGTTCACCGACTTCTATGCGCGGCAGAGCTTCCGGCTGCTCCGGGCTGGCAATGGTATCTCCGATGCTCACATTTTCCAGGCCGGTCACTGCTGCTATGTCGCCTGCGGCGGCCTCTGCTACCTCCAGCCGTTTGAGCCCGAGATATGTGAGTACTTCACTGATTTCGTAGGGATTTGCGCTCCCATCGGCACCCAGACAGACCACAGGATCGTGGGGGGCAACCCTGCCCCTCCAGATTCTGCCGATCGCTATCTTGCCTTTGTGGCTGTCGTAGTCCAGGTTGGAGACCAGCATCTGAAACGGACCGCTTTCAATCTGTGGGGCTGGCACTTCCTCCAGGATGCAGTCAAGGAGGGGAGCGATGTCTTTGCCGGCGGCGTTCGGTTCTCTTACCGCCGTGCCTTCCGTGGCGCTGGTATACACCACCGGGAAATCAAGCTGGTCGGCGCTGGTAGCCAGTTTCAAGAACAGGTCTTCGGTGAGCTTGAGCACCTCCGCTATGCGCGAATTCTGCCTGTCTATTTTATTGATGACCACGATGGGTCTCAGGCCTTTTCCCAGGGCCTGGCGAAGCACGAACCTGGTCTGGGGCATAGGGCCTTCTATAGAGTCCACCAGAAGCAGGCAGCCGTCAGCCATATTTATGACACGTTCTACCTCACCGCTGAAATCAGCGTGCCCGGGCGTGTCGATGATATTTATCTTCACTCCCCGGTACATCACGGCGGTATTCTTGGCCATGATGGTAATGCCTTTTTCACGCTCCAAAGCGTACTGGTCCATTATCAACTCGCCCACTTTTTGGCTGTCCCGGAAAACCTTGCTTTGTTTAAGCATGGCGTCCAGCAGAGTAGTCTTGCCATGGTCAACGTGGGCGATAATAGCTATGTTTCTTATGTCATTGCGATAATTCATAGACGTTTGCGAAATCCTTGCCTCTACCCAATCCTATTGATATCCTATGCGTGTCGCAGCGACCCTGCTGTTTTCAGTCTACTATAAGCCAGCCAGCGTTTTTGTGTCATTGGTGAAGCTGATATTAGTGTAGCACTTCCGTTTTGAAGCAGCGAATATACAGCGAAGAATCAGATGCCGGGATATTGGCAAGCCATCCATGGCTGAAGCTATCGAGGGAAACTACGCTCTGTCAACTGGAGTCTAACCTTGCGACAAGGAAGCTCTGCAATAATGATACCTTGTCATTGCTGCTAAAATAGGACTAAACACAACTGTCCTCTGCTGAGGAGGGCCGAAGAGGCCAGGCTTAGTTGACATAACAGGCCAGATACTTAAGGAGGTGAGTAGATGGCAATAGCTGAGATCAAAATTCTCCCGTCAGGAACGAAGACTCCTTCAGTCAGCCAGTATGTGGCACGGGCAGTCAAGGTCCTGGAAAATGAGAAGAACATCAAGTACGAGATGACCGCAATGGGCACCATTATAGAAGCTGACCTGGACAGAATTCTGACGCTGGTCAAGAAGATGCACGAAGCGACCTTCGGGGAAGGAGTTGCCAGGGTGATAACCATGATTGAGATTGACGACCGGCGGGACAAGTCCCAGGGCATGAAGCAGAAGCTGGACTCGCTCAAGAAGAAATTGTAGCGCTTAGCTTAGTCACCCCCAAGCCTATCTCCATATTTACCCCTCTCAAGCTAGCAGGGGTCAGGGGAGTTATGAAGGAGGGGCCCCTCATTTATGGGGTAAACTAGCACACCACGGCAGGCGGAATTCGCAACCATTTTCCTCGGACACTATAATAATGGTTTCGGACGGCTAACGAAGAACAAAAGATGAATTTATCTTGCCTGCTTTCTCTGCTTAAAGAAAAGCCTGCCTACAGGAAACTGGCGGGGGAGTTGTCAGCAGCTAAGGATGAGCACAAGGCAGTCGTACTTGATGCCGCCAAACCTTACTTGATTGCTGCTCTCTACGGAGAGCTCGGTCTGCCCGTGATGCTGGTGACCGCTCAGCCTGAGACTGCCAGGAAGCTTCACGAGCAGCTCCGAGCCTGGTGTTCCCCCGCAGCCGAGCTGTATCGTTTCCCTGAGCTTGACTTCCTGCCCTATGACAGGACTCAGCTATCGGCTGTTAGCTATCAGA
>CAZLAL010000025.1:0-3243 GCA_964557455.1 uncultured Dehalococcoidales bacterium | reverse complement strand
TGAGGACTATGATATCATCCTCAGTGAAGGATTCAAGCAGGGGAATGCTCCCAAAATAGAAGTCCATCGGAAGGCTATCGGTGAGCCTCTCAAGGATATTAGGAAGCTCATGGCGTTTGTTACCGATGAACCGCTGCAAACTAAGGTCAGACAGTTCTCATTTGAAGACAGTAAGGGTCTGGCTGATCTCCTGGAGAAAGGCTTCATAAGGCCGCAAAAGGAGCGGGTGTCGCTTTACGTGAATAATGCTCCTGTAGTCTTGACTACTTTCCCCAAGCAGATCATTGCCAGCGTACTGATGGCTATGACCTCATGCCTAAAGGGAGTGAAAGAGATCAGTAGCCTGCAGATTTTCCTGAAGAAGTAATGCATATGAAGATGAATGACTGCTATCGTACTCACGTTGTGCAGGCGAATGGCGGGCCTGAAGACATCGAAAGATCTTTTGTGCCCGCGGAAGTTGGAGCTGAATTAGATAGCTCGTTGAGGCGCTTTAATCTAAGTGCAAAGGTTAGGTACTGAGGTGGCACTAATTTATGGTCCTGTCGCTTCATGGCGTTTAGGTAGGTCGCTGGGCGTAGACCTGCTAAATAGGAAAAAGAAGGTCTGCTCATTTGACTGCGTCTACTGCCAGTTAGGCAAGGGCGGTGAATTCACTATTGAACCCAGGGAGTTCGTCAGCCTGGGACAATTGGCCGGTGAAATCAAGTCCCTGCGGCCGGTGAAGGCTGACTATGCCACTTTTTCTGGCATGGGTGAGCCTACACTGGCCAGTAATCTGGGCGAGGCGATTGAGCTTGTAAGGTCAGTATTGCATATACCTACGGCTGTGCTTACCAATGCCTCACTGATGTTCCGAGAGGATGTGAGGAAGAGACTTGCCTCTGCCGATACAGTGGTGGCCAAGCTGGACGCGCCAAACGAGGAATTATTCGCCGCGATTAACAAACCAGTTCGCGGACTGCATTTTGACCAGATAAAAGAAGGGATCAGGCTTTTCAAGGACGAATATAAGGGCAAGTTAGCCTTGCAGGTGATGTTTATTGAAGCTAACAAGGACTATGCCTCGGAGATAGCAGCACTGGCTCGCCAGATTTCAGCCGATGAGGTGCAAATAAATACGCCTTTGCGGCCATCCAGGGTGAAACCGCTATCGCGCGAATGTATAGCTAGTATAGAGGAGGAGTTCGAGGATGTCAGGAATGTAGTTACTGTTTATGAAGCGCGAAAACCCAAGGTGAGTCCGCTTGATATTGCTGAGACATCGCGCCGTCGTCCTGGAGTTGACCGCAGTGTTGGTTCTGATAAGTCGCGTCGAGCGTAGGTTGCAGGCTGAGTTACCCTCGTTCTACAGATAAGATAATCTTGAGTTCTCGTCATTCCCCTGATACTGGTGGGCTACATCAGTTGCTCAGTACGATGCAGAAACGTGTGGAGATAACTGCGCACCCTGTTGACTGGGATGCTAGGCACTACTATGTCAACCAAGCTGGTCTATCAAGCGTTGTATCGGAACTGCTATCTGGTCTTCCTGAACGTAAGGTGAATAACAGCTATCAATCTGGACCAGTTTGATAAGCGGCATTCTGTTCGCTATGGCGACGGCAAGCTTGTCAATTGTTCCCGATACTATTTCCTCGGATATCAGTTGAGCCCCTACCAAAGTCTGAGTTTTAGAGTCAGCTATGAGCTTATACCAAGCCGGCTTGCCTCCCCTTGGCTCTCTCAGATAGGGAGTATTGACCATTGTGGACGTCGTCTCCACCCCTTTCTCTCGGGCCTCTTCTTCAGTAAAACCTACAGCCCCAATCTGGTAATCGAAAATCTTGGTTACGAAAGGCATCACCGTGCCTCCGTAAAGGATTTTGTTGCCGAGGATCGCGTTTCTTCCGGCTATGTAGCCGGTTCTGATCGCATTGCTAGCTAATTGATGGCGCCGCTTGGAACCGATTATCATGTCCCAATTCTCCATACAGTCCCCAATGGCATAGATGTCGGGATCGCTTGTTTGCAGATAGGGGTTTACAGCTATAGCTCCCGTGTCTCCTATGTGAAGCCCCGCCTGTTGAGCTAGTTTAGCGTTGGGTTCATCCCCGGTGCCCAAAAAGATGAAATCTACATCTAGCTCTCGGTCAGAAAGAATCACACGTTTTTTCCCATTCTTGCTGCCTATTCTCTCGATGTCGGCAGGCATGACTAACTCCACGCCTCTTTCCACAAGAACCTGTTTTAGTCTGTCAGCCATCTCCTCGTCGAGATGAGTACGCATGATACTCCGCCTGACCAATAGGTAAACCTTGTCATATCCCCGTGCCTTTAGCACATCAGCTACCTCAAGTGCAATAAAGCCTCCCCCGATAATGGCTGCGCTGCTGTTCTTTAGGATACTATCCTCTAAGATTCTGGCATCCGCTATATTTGTGCTCAGGGCAAACTCATTTTTGCCCTCCAGTCCAGGAAGAGAAGGGATGCTTGGGGTAGTCCCCAGGGCCAGGATTACTTTGTCATAGCCGTATTTTTCCCCGTTAGCGACGATTTCTTTTTTATCCCTTAGAATATCGGTGACTTGAGTGTTTAAGTGGAGTGTTATATTTCTCTTTTCATAAAATGGTGCAATGCGATAGCCGCGATATAGGTCCTCCCATTTGCTCACAGCTCCGCTTAGGACCAGAGGAATTTCACAAGGATTGCAGCCAAGTTCCTGTCTTTTGCTAAAGACATCAATTTTAGCATCGCTGCTTAGACGCCGGATTTGTAGCGCTGCTATTGCTCCGGCATCACCAGCGCCGATAATACAGACTCTCATATTCCCTCCTATTCCCTGCTCGATTGGCCAGAACGACTTCTACTCCGGTCTTTCTGATTAGTCTCCTATTGTCTTTTCTGGTCTCAGCACAATGTGTTTTCTATCTTCTCCTTTGTTTTTCTGTGCGACCACCAGATTCACGCTGTTATGGATAGCCTTAACTGCACTAGTGATCGTATCTGTTCTCACCACTACGCAGACAAACCTGCTAGTTACCCTCAAGAGATTAGGGCCGAATTTTCTGCCCACAATAACATCCACATTTTCCAGCACGGAAGATGTGGCCTTGGCTTTCTCTGGATCTCCATGTGGTATGGACTCATCTCCCTGCAGCTTTACGTTCTTTCTTCGTTCGACAAGCTCCTCTTTGCCATTGGAGAACCTGTAAACATAGAAGTATCTTGCCATGCCTACGTGGTCATTGTTCAAGTTCTTCC
>CAZLAL010000024.1:0-3379 GCA_964557455.1 uncultured Dehalococcoidales bacterium | reverse complement strand
ACCCTAATTCAGTTAGCCAGACAAAGCTTCTATCTGAACCAGACTTTGCTTCTCGCTCAAGCAACACGCAAGCAATGGCTGCCGCGCCCAGCACCAGTTGCGTGGAGCCCTCAGGATGCTATGTTCAACCTCGCTCTTTCTTATGTCAGTACTCCCTCTACCTCAGCGACAATCTCTTCGTCCGTAAACTGCCTCGCAGCTATCGCTGAGCTGGGGCATGCCCCAGCGCAAATCCCGCAACCCTTGCACAGCGCCTCATTGATTCGGCAGACGTTCTCTTCGTCATCACAGGAAATAGCATTAAACGGACAGAGCCCAAGGCAGAGCTTGCAACCAGAGCATTTCTCTTCATCAACTACCGAAATGGCAGCCTCCAGCGTAATCTTGCCCCTACTTATCATTGACAAGACTCTTGCTGCCGCTGCCGAAGCTTGGGCTACGGTATCGGGAATATCCTTGGGACTCTGGCAACAACCGGCAACAAAGATACCATCGGTAGGTGTAGCTACCGGGTCAAGTTTAGGATGCCTCTCCAAGAAGAAGCCTGATGCCTTTCGACTTATTGTAAAGCGCTTTGCCACCTCCCCAGCATCAGCTTGAGCCTCCGCGGCGTTACACAGAATAACCATGTCAACCGGAATACGGAGCATGGTCCCCAGAAGAGTGTCCTCAGCAACCACAACCAGTTTCCCTCTTTCTGCATCATTCATAGCCCGGTCGGTGACCTGAGCTACTTTCCCTCGGACAAAAGTGACCCCTGCATCTGACAGACGCTTATAAAACTCCTCGTACCCATCCCCAAAACAACGCATATCAATATATAGCTGATAGACATCCGTATTTGGCAGCTCTTCTTTAATATAGTTTGCTTGTTTTAGGGCATACATACAGCAAATACGAGAGCAATATTCATGGTAGTTCTTGTCTCGACTACCCACACAATGCACTATGGCCACGCTCTCTGGTTCCCTGCCATCCTTAAGCCGGATTTTGCCCTCGGTAGGGCCGGTAGGACTTACTATCCTCTCAAATTCAAGCCCGGTTATGACATTGTCGTACTCGCCGTAGCCGTACTGGGTAATAGGCGTCGGGTCCATGACTGCGAAACCAGTAGCCACGATTACTGAACCTACCTCGACCTCGATCATCTCGTCCCTCTGATGAAGGAGTGTCTCTTCAGTTATCGCGCCTGCTTCGCAGAACTTAATACAGGCTCCGCACTTCTCTCCCTCCGACTTGATGTAAACGCAGATGTTGGGATCAACAGTGGCAACATTGGGCACAGCCTGCGGAAAGGGAATATAAGCAGCTTTTCTCTTTGCCAGGCCTAGTTCAAACTCGCTATCCGTTTTGTACGGGCATTTCTGCATGCACACAGCGCAGCCAGTGCATTTGTCTATATCCACGTGCCTTGCCTTTTTTCTTATCTTTGCCTTGAAATTTCCCACGTAGCCCGAAAGCTCTTCCACTTCACTATACGTTAAAAGTTCAATATAGGGATGTGAACCTACTTCGCTCATCTTCGGAGTAAGGATGCATTGAGAGCAATCCAGAGTGGGGAACGTCTTGTCCAGCTGAATCATGTGTCCGCCGATCGAGGGCTCTCTTTCCACCAGATAAACCATATGCCCAGAGTTGGCGATTTCTAGAGCAGCTTGAATTCCGGCAATCCCCCCACCTACGATTAGAGTATTGGTATTATAGGAAGCCTCTCTAACTTCCAGCGCTTCTTGATAATGAACACGCCTCACAGCAGCATCAACTAAAGCCTTGGCCTTTTCTGTATTTGCTTCCCTATTCTCACTGGTCCAGGAGCATTGCTCCCTTATATTTACCATTTCGAATAGATAACGATTCAGACCGGCGCTCTCACACACTCGGCGGAAGGTGATTTCATGCAGCCTAGGGGAACAAGAGGCGACTACAACACGATTAAGGCCATATTCCTTAATCTCTTTTCTAATAAGGTCTTGCCCGGGATCGGAGCACATAAACACATAATCGCGGGACAGCACTACTCCGGGCAAGGTTCCAGCATATCTTGCAACCTCCGCCACGTCAACCGTTGCTGCAATATTGACTCCGCAATGACAGATATAAACCCCTATCCTTACCTCTTCCATTTTGACCCCCGTGTTATTTAAGACATTGCTTCAGCAACAAGCTCAACAACGTCTTTAACCTGTATAGCCTCTGCCTTGCCCATGGACAGCACACTATCCCTGTAGTTGAGGAAGCAGTACGGACAAGCCAAGGCTATTATGTCCGCACCCTTATCAACCGCCTGTTCTACCCTCAGATCGGAGAACCGCTCACCCTTAGGCGTATCCATCCAGATTCGTCCACTGCCACCACCACAACAAAGAGCATTTTCACGAAAGTCAGGAAACTCCATTAGTTCCAGTCCAGGAATGCTTTCCAGCACCTTTCTTGGCTCATCGTATACGTCATTATGCCGTCCCAAATAACAAGGATCGGAGTAAATCACCTTCTTCTTTATTTCCTTGGTGAACTTCAGCTTCCCCTGGTCGATAAGGTGGGCCAGGTATTGAGTAATATGAAGCACCTCAAATTTACTTCCCAGCTGTGGATACTCGTTCTTAAAAGTGTGGAAGCAATGCGCAGACGAAACCACCACTGTCTTGACGCCGTTATTATTGAAGGCCTCAATATTGCTGTGAGCTAGACTTTGAAATATGTCTTCGTATCCGGCTTTCCTAATCGCTTCACCGCAGCATTTCTCCTCGCTACCGAGTATGCCAAAGTCGACTCCCAGCTTTTTCAAAACGGTGGCAGTGGCTCGAGACACCACCTTAACATCAGGGTCATAGGCAGGAACACAACCCGGGAAATAGAGTATATCGGTACCAGGGGCGAATTTCTTCACGTCTAAATCCTTCGCCCAATCCGCTCGCTTCTCTGGTTCTTCGCCGAGCGGATTACCTGTTGCGGCGATGCTCTTAGCTGTAATCCGAAGAGGTTCGGGAACACTACCGATGCCCAGGCTAACCACAGATCGCCGTATAGCTCTGAAAACGTCAATCAGTTCTACGCCACGAGGACAGTTCTGAACACAAGCTCGGCAAGTGCAACAAGTCCAGACATCCTCGCTGCCAAAATCTGTTACCCCTAGTTGAGCCTCATGCATCATGCGGCGAGGATTGAAGTTTTTGACCAAATTCCATGGGCAGACAGCAGTACAGACGCCACAGCTGTAACATGACCTCAAAGCCTCACCACCAGCCTCAAGTATTAGATCGGTAGCTTCTTTGTAGGGACTCAGGACTGCCATTTGACTAATACCCTCTCTTTCAAACAAACTCGCCGAAGTGTAGCATAAATCTACCAGCATGACAAACCAGTCTACTCCTCTATAGGC
>CAZLAL010000023.1:0-3126 GCA_964557455.1 uncultured Dehalococcoidales bacterium | reverse complement strand
CTTCATGACTCTTAATTTTCATACCTCTCCTTTCAGGCATAAGCAACTTATAACTCACCTAAGCCACATAGTTTACTCCGCTAGACTGAAACATCAAGTGTGCCCTCTGCACCACTGCGCAGTTCGGTCGCTCTCATTGAGCTGCATATTATCCATGGTAGTGGTATTTCACTGAAGACCTCTCGCAGTATCTCGGCTCTCCCCCGTGACCACAATGGTTGTTCCTGCACCAAGGCTTCACTAGGTTATTGCGAAACACCGGTTTCAGTTTCCTTCACACAGCCATAGCCACTGGCATAGTTGTGAAAAAAGGTTTCTGCTGTGAGCATATTACTATCCGGCGAGAGCATTTGCCTAGTAGCTTCCCGGTGCTGGCTCTTCGCCCGGGTGCAGTCCCCGCCACTTTTCAAGAAGCTGCTCTTTTGTCTCCATGTGATTAGGGTCAGGATGGCAGGCATCTACCGGGCAGACTCAGCACAGCGGGAAGATGCATAGGCTCCCACGCACTCAGTACACCTGTTCGGGCTAATAATGTGAATCGTCTCGCCCTCGGTGATTGCCTGATTGGGACACTCGGGCTCGCAAGCCCCACAATTTACGCAGTCCTCGGTTATATAGTACGCCATCTCATTTTCTCCTTTCTCCTTTTTAGTTTCTTATAGGAAAGAATGCTGATGCTTCGCCTTTAGTGGGTGCCATCTTCGCTCGATTTATGCTTCCCTAATCTCCACAGTAAAATATGCCCAGTAAATGCGCTCTTTCCACGGCCTGCTGCTACACGCTCGCCTTGCTGGCGAGCAGATACCGACGAAGGGATTGACCGATGAACCTTTCTGTCCGATCATTATGAAGAAAAATCAACGCTGTTCAAGCGCTGCTGAAGCGCCACAAGCCGGGCAGGATTTCTCCTGCCACATCGGCCGCAGCCCTGACTGACTCAGAGTCCATCTCATGGAAACCGAGTCCGTTGACCGCCGGTAACGCCATCAATTGCCTCATCTGCTCCCCAATGACAAGGCAAGAGGGCTACTAAAACCCGAATTGCCTTGATTTTGTGATTCTTCCGATCTTTTCGGCTCCTAGTTTCTGTAGACCGAGATTGTTGACTACCTGAAGCACAGCATCGCTCTGGTTCAGAGTATAGAAATGGAAGTAACGTATGCCATGCTGCAAAAGGTCAGCACATTGCTTGGTAGCTATTTCTATGCCAATTCTCTTTGCTTCTTCAGCCGTAGAACCCGCCCTTTCAAACCTCTGAATAATCTTGTCCGGGAGAGTAGCGCCGCATCTTTGGCTAAACTTCCTGATTCTATCGACGTCAGTGATCGTCATAATGCCTGCTATGATTGGGACCTGAATAGCGGCCTCAGCCGCTCTTTCCAGAAAATCATAGAAGTAACTGTTATCAAAGAACATCTGGGTTATGGCGAAGTCGGCGCCGGCCTCAATTTTCTGTTTTGTATAGTACATATCCATTTCCAGGCTTGGCGATTCGCCATGCCCCTCCGGATACACGGCTACCCCGATGGAGACGCCTGACAGGGAGACAGCGAGTTGTACGAGGTCTCTGGCATAACAGAACCCGTTTTCCGGCGGAGTGAACTTTTCGGCTCCTTTAGGCGGGTCTCCCCTGAGAGCCAGAGTGTTTTCAATGCCGAGCTTCTTATAGTCTTCCAGAATAGCTTTAAGCTCGTCTCTATCCTGGTCGATACATGTCAGATGCGGCATGGGGACCAGAGAAGTCTCCTGCAGAATACGCAGTACGAGGTGCCTCGTGTTCTTTAGCGTACCGCCCCCGGCCCCATATGTTACCGAGACAAAAGTGGGATTGAGGGCCTCAAGTCTAGCGATGTTCTCGACTAGCCGATCCTCCGCTGCCTTATCCTTGGGCGGGAAAAACTCAAAGGAGAGGCTTTCACCTTTTAATTTAATGAACGGGCCTATTTTCATATTACTCCTTCCTTGCTCTTTCTTGCCTTCCACCGCTTCACAGCAAAGGCACTCGCATTAATCGCCAGTAGCGCAAGGCTGGCAGCAGCAAAGAAATCCGTCTTTTTCGTAAGCGCCAGTCTCTCCGTAAGAACCGCGCACAAGGCAAATCGGCCTGCCATCTTGTTGGCCCCTTTTCTTACGGATAAATCTCCTCCTTCATCCACCCCTTCCTCCCACAGATCACAGAAATTCAGCAAACAGCGGCTCGACTCTAGCTGAGTCGATCTCATGGCGCACCAGCGGACCTTTACTCAGTGCGGGCAGCTGGTCTTCATAAACCGGCAGATTCTCTTCATAGATGACCCCGATAGGTATCTTATCTCCCCACTCGAGCGCCTTCTCTAGCGCCGCTCTCTTTTCGCTCGGGTCGTAGCTTCCATCTTCAAGCTTATATACCCGTTCCCTGTACCACCCGAACGTGTTCTTATAGTTGAACGAAACACAAGGCTGCAGAATGTCGATGAGAGCGAAACCTCGATGAGTGATACCTTCTTTGATAAGGTGGGAAAGATGGTCTATGTCCCCGGCAAAGCCTCTACCAACAAAACTGGCGCCGTTCACTATCGCCAGTGCGATAGGATTTACCGGGCTGACCGCCCCATACGGCGTCGTCTTGGTGACAAAACCGATATCGCTGGTGGGAGATGCCTGTCCCTTGGTCAGGCCGTACACCTGATTATTGTGTACCAGATAGGTAATATCATGGTTCCGACGGCAAGCATGGAGAAAATGGTTGCCTCCCTCGCCATAGGCATCCCCATCCCCACTGATGGCAATGACTATCAACTCAGGGTTGGCGATCTTAGCACCGATCGCCGGCGGAACCGGTCGGCCATGAAGAGAGTTGAACACATTGCCTCTAGTATAATGGGGTAGCTTGCCAGCCTGGCCAATGCCTGAGACGAGCAACACCTGATGGGGTTCGAGCTCCATCTCAATCAGCGCTCTATTGAGTGCCCTCAGTATACCGAAGTTACCGCAACCCGGACACCACGCGGGCTTCAGTCCGGCATAATCAGATGTGGTAGGCATGTCTAGCATCCCTCCTTCTTCACCGCTTCAGCGATGTAAGCAGGAGTAAATGGTCTCCCATCGAACTTCAGAATTCGCTCGCTTACGTCATATCCTGTTTCT
>CAZLAL010000022.1:0-5102 GCA_964557455.1 uncultured Dehalococcoidales bacterium | reverse complement strand
AGGTGCTGGCCTCGAAGTGATAGTGACAGTAGCCGTATCGTTATGGGTAACTTGTTGGTGACAGGTAACCGTGGCGACGTTGACGATATCCTCGCCCTCGTCAATATCGCGCTGGGTGACATTGTAGCTTGCAGTGCCGCTGGTGGTTTCACCAGGATCCAGTGTAGTCTTGGCCAGGGGGATATCACCAAGCTTGTCGTCTGTTACTTCAATGCCGGTCAGGTCACCCTCGCCGTTATTAGTCACTTTATAGCTGTAGGTGATCACGGTGTCGGCCTCTGAGACTGTGTTCGGATCAGCTGTCTTTTCGATATATATACCTGCGTAGGCGGAATCTCGAAATTGCCGAAGTAGAGGGTCGTGTGATCTCCGGTGGTAATGATGGTCTGCTGGCAGAGCGGAGTCGTGTTAGTCCAGCCGCTCTCCAGGGTCTCTTTGACGAAGTAAATGCCAGCTTCTAGGTCGGTGAAGACTACGTTACCGTCGCTGCCGGTCGTGCCGGAGTCCAGAGGGTCACCGGTGCACTCGGAGCCTTCGTACAGAGTCATTGTCCAGCCTTCCAAGTTCACTTCTCCGGTATCTTGCTCACCGTCCCCGTTCAGGTCATTGAACTTATGCGCGGTTATGGAGCCTGATAATACGATTTCAAATTTCTCAGATATTGTGTCGGCAAACTCTTGAAAACTGGCGATCTGGCGCACCCAGCCTGGCCCTGCCGTGAATGGGGGAGCAATATAGCCGGGCTCTGGCCAAGCGATGCTGTCCATCAGCCAGTCGAGGTTAGCTTCCGTGAGGCCGATGCCCTCAATATCAATTTCATCCTGACCATCCGTCATTTGTAACGTGGCGATGAGGTAGTCGCGTGCCGCCACAACGCTATCATAGAAATCAGTTCCCGGGGGGCATTCGTTATCCGGTGCGTAGAGGTCGCTGTCATAGTTGCAACAGCGATTGGGTTCACCATCCGTAACAAGGTTGATGGCCTGCTTGATGCTGGCATCGAACGACGAGCAACTTTTCAGTGTGTCAGCAGCCAGATAGATTGGCAGGCTAGGGGGGTCAGCCCACGCATCTGCTGAATATCCCGAATCTGATCTGCCACGTCGTGAGCGTTGGCCTCGTCGATAATCTCGCAATCTACCTCGACCCGAGCCCCAGGAGCTAGGATGCCTCCGAATTGAATTACAGTCAACTCCACCGAGCCATCCTGTGGGATGGCAGTGGGGTCTTCAACAGCGGCCGCTAGCCCGTTTACCATTGTAGTCCAGTTTTCGGCGCTGATACTGCCTGAACCGTCGAGAATTACGGCAAACTGGACCTCTACTCCGTCATCTGCTTGAACCAGCGTTGCCCCAATCGGCACCGCCATTGCAAGCACCATAAGCGCACTTATTACATGTAGTATTGTCCTTTTCATATCCATCCTCCTCATAGTACTAACGGCCTATTACAGACGTCATATTACCTTTGTATATATATAGTCGCATAAAAGAAGGAAATCCCTCGTTTTTTTAGTACCTTCTGGGGATTTTTTTAAATTCGTTAGCTGAGCCCTGACTGCTGTCGGTACCAGACAGCTTAATTCGTGGGTCGTGTGTGCTCTTAGTTGACGTATTATACCTAATGCTATCACTGCCCCGCTTCTCTCGTCAAGGAGCCATGGTCAATAAGTAATGGGCAGAAGGTCGTATTACCAAATTCCACAGGAAACGGTACCGAAAGGGTACCGATGGGTGATTCCTAGTCAATTGTATAGCTGGTTATATGTGATATGTATGAGGAAGCTAAAATACTTAGCTGTAGCCTTGACAGTGGCTGAGGTGATACTGGTTACTGGCCTGGCGTACGATGTCTTAGTCGCTCAACAGAGCGCGGCAGCCTCCAGTTATTTGCCTGTTCATGAACTGACAGGTATTGATGATAGCGATTCCTCAACCTACGGTTCTGCTGCGCAGGAAGCATATTCGCCGGATTGTAGCTATCTGGATGAAAGGTGGGGAGTAAGTAACATAGAGGCGCCCCTGGCTTGGCAGATAACCACAGGGGAACCGTCGATTGTAGTGGCTGTGCTGGACACGGGCATTAGCCACGATGACCAGGACCTGGCCAGTAGCTTGGTGGCTGAGGTCAATTTGACCGATAGCGCCACGAGCGATGACCTTTACGGGCACGGCACCCACATGGCAGGCACCATCGTCGCCATCTGTCCGGAATGCGGGCTGATGAACGTGAAGGTAGCTGATGACCTGGGAAGGTGTGAACCGTCGGTGGTGGCGGAAGGCATAATATGGGCGGTGGAGCACGGAGCCGAGGTCATCAACTTAAGTCTGTCCATGACAGGGTCGGCGGACCTGGAAGAGGCGGTGAATTATGCCTGGAATCAGGGGGCAATACTTGTAGCAGCGGCAGGCAATAAAGGCACTGAGGAGCCTTCTTACCCGGCTTATTATGATAATTGTCTGGCAGTGGCGGGCACGAACCAGAATAATACGTTGGCTTTGTTGTCCAGCTATGGGGACTGGGTGGATGTGGCCGCTCCGGGCTTCAACATCTACGCCGAATTGCCCGCGAATCAGTATGGCTATAAGACCGGAACCTCGACAGCTGGCGCTCATGTCTCAGGCGTAGCTGGCTTGGTTTTCAGCATTGCTGAGGATGGTAATTGGAGCGGGAGTGTGAATGATGAAGTGCGCTGGGCTATCGAAAGCAGTTGTACTTCCATCGCTCAGGCAGGTGTCGGACAGGGACTGGTCAATGCGTTCCAGGCGCTCAAGATAGTGTCTTCGCCGTAATCTCCTCAAAAAAACGGGAGCCCGGAAAGAACTCCCGCAGACCAAATCCGAGGCCGGAACAGAATTCAGCGGCTATTGATAGTGTCCTGCATAGGAAGGTGAGCCTGCGATGTTTAAGCCGTGGCTTGTTGGCGCGGGGGCAGTCGTCTTCGTATTGTAAGAGTCTCATATTGTCATTCTAGGCGAGGCAACGAATCTAATGCAGCACCCAGCGCGGGTAAGTTATGGACTGGTCAAGAATGAGATCGCTGGATGAGGTCTTGTGCGGGGCTCTCAGTGGAATTTCTGGGGCAAGACTATGGCAGGCTCTAGTGCGATTCGTAGTGGCTGCCATTTCCCAGGTTGGCTCGCATAGCCTTCCGTGCCCGAGTCAGGAGCGCCTCAACCGATTTCGGTGAGCGACCCATAACCTCGCTTATGGCTAGCACAGGCATGTCTTTCAAGTATTTCAACACCAGAACCTGCTGATAATCCCGGGGCAATTCTGCCAGGGCTTGATGGACTGACTCAGTAATCTCTTCAGACTCCATCTGAGTAGAGTGTGCCGGCTGATTATCGGCGATTTGCTCTACCCTTGGGATACCGGAATCGTCCAGCCATTCCCCCGCTTTGGGCTCTCGCGCTTGGCTACGATAGAAATCGTTTATCTTATGCAGTGCGATGCTCCGCAGCCAGGTGTAAAGCTGGCAGTCACCGCGGAATTTATCCAGAGAACCGAGGGCAGCGAGAAAAACTTCCTGAACCAGATCCTCGGCTACGGCCTGCTCTAGACCTACCTGTTCCAATACCAGAGAGTACAGCCTGTTCCTGTAAAGGTGGTAAAACTGCTCCGTGGCTGCCCTGTCGCCTGAACGCAGCTTCTCAAGGAGCTTCGTTTCACGGCTTTGTGAAGTGGAAGTAGCTGTTGTCATATCCGCCCTGCTTATTTCATTATCGTCTGCTAGTAGTTTCAGCATATCAGCGAGCTATAGCTGCGGGAATCACCTGTGAGTACTGTTTTGCGGTAGAAATTAGTACTACATTCGTCATGAGACGACGCCTGTAGGCTGTGTGGTACCCGTTCGTTATTGTGACGAGGGGGGGAAGACGTGTAGCAAGCTATTTGGGCTGGTACTGAGAAATGACAAAGCTCGAATGGCAGATGGAGCCCAAAGTCCTAAATAACGCGAAGTGACAGAGCTTAAAATCGAAATGAGAAGAGAGGGTAGTCTGGACAATTAGGCTTGGCGAGTATCGGCCTGAAGCCTCCTGTGCTGAGGACCGACGGTTATTTGTGTCCGGCTTTGCGGCCAAAGTAACGATAGCCGCCATAGCCAAGGAGCGCTACGGCCACGGCGATGCCGGCGAATAGTGCTCTGTTGGGCCTGCTTTCGGCTGTGGATAGCAAGCAGCGAACATACAACTTAACGCCCAGCAGGTCGTTGGATTCAGGTGCGACTCCCAGCCATATCTCCCAATCCTTGCCTGCCCACTTTCGCTCTCGAGGTATAGCTAATGTCACTGTTGCATTACCGCTGGAATTGGGGGCTAGCCGGATCTGCTGAGCAGAAAAATTCACCCAGCCGGCATTGGGGAATTCGGCTGTTCCCTGTCTCATTTCCTCTTGCGGAGGTTGAAAGGTAGTGAGGATGAAGACGCGGGACATGTCATCTTTGTTGTGAATGGTCAGGTCGAATTGTGCTGCCTCTCCCGGGATCAGGTCATCGATTCTCACTTCGGCGGGCGAAACGCTGAAGTTGATATTATGGGCGAGAGCACAGGGTGACACGAGAGGAACGAAGAGATAGGCAATGAGCGCGGCCAGCTTGACGTGTCTTAACATCAGGCAGCTACTGCGCTTATGGTGATTTGGGTCTGCATCTGACGGCTACCAATGAAGTAAGCAGGACTCAGCAATCTCAGGCCAAATTGCTTGGTATCTCCGGGGGCTAGGCTTGACCCCGAGCCTCCCGAATAGGGCCAGAACTCGCTTTCTGTCTTGGTGATAGGGACATAACCGTCGGTGTTAGGCCCCCGCGTGGTGTCGCCGGAAATGCGAAACCACAACCCGTAGATGTTTTCGCCGTTGGTCCCGTCGCTGCTCAGGCTCCATATATATGCACTGGGATTGTCTACCCATTTAGCATCATCGCCAACAATGAAGGTGTTTACATTCGAGTTGCCCTGTACCGTCAGCGTGCACCATTCTATCGCTGGGCTCGTCTCGTATCGGGTGTTCACAGCTACTGTGCCGAGAGGCCAGTCTGTCTTATCGAGGCTGATAGAAATCTCGTTAAGCCCGGTCATTGTGATGGTGATGCTGGCGCTGTC
>CAZLAL010000021.1:0-3554 GCA_964557455.1 uncultured Dehalococcoidales bacterium | reverse complement strand
GGTTGTCTACCGGGGAAGTGTCGGAATTGGCAGACGAGCATGACTTAGGATCATGTGCTTTAAAAGGCGTGGGGGTTCGAGTCCCCCCTTCCCCACCATAGTAATCTAG
The DNA here is from genome assembly GCA_964557455.1 of uncultured Dehalococcoidales bacterium. GTDB lineage: Bacteria > Chloroflexota > Dehalococcoidia > GIF9 > AB-539-J10 > RBG-13-51-36. Next base: position 3,445 of record CAZLAL010000021.1, on the reverse strand, counting down.
CCTCGACTCTTCAACTCCAGTTTAACACCCTCGATCACAATCGTAAGACCACTCATTTCTCGTACTTTTTCATAAATGGCGTTAACGGGAGCATAAATGGCGCATTTGCCATAAAGAAGAAGAACTCAAACACGGCATTGCTGTTCTGAGCCTTATTTCCCTTCAGTCTGCTCAGGAAAGCATCGAATGTATTTCCTATCAAGTTCCCAAAAAAAATCATCCTTATCACCAGGTTAATGCGGCTCGCAAGCTTGTCACCGTAGAACTCAAACAGCTTCTCTGCCATTTCTTTGTCAGGGTTTCTGTTCGTTTCTGCATAATGTTGTGCATACAACAACCCTAACAATTCAAAATCGGAGGCGTCTGCTTTAAACTGCAAATTAAGCATACTCTTGACTTCTTCTTTACTTATCCCGCTCAATGCAGCAGTCCTTGCATGAAACCAGGAGCAATACGTACATCCATTAACAGCACTAACAACCGTCATTATTTTCTCAATAAACTGTCTGCTTATTTTCTTATCTCGTAATAGCAAAATAATCTGGGGAAATCTCAGCGTCAAGAATCTCAGGTCCTGAAGGAGCGATTTGAATGTAAATATCCTGCGGTCAAATCCGTGGCGGACAATCATTGTCTCGTTCCCACCTCCGGCATACTCGCTCACATCACGAATTCTCATAGTCTGGCTTTAGTCACGCCTTACTCTGCCGTTCTTTCCGGATATCCCAATATTGAGAATTGCATCGAGTACCTACAAAATCCTTCCACTTTGCTCAGTGCCACTGATACCCGCAACATAGGAACCGAAGCCGCGGCGGTTGGAATATCATAACTGATAACCATTAACCTTACCTCGCACGTAGCAAATTATCAAAGCGCTATCCTTCGTAACAGGGCAGAAGCTGTTCAAGATTTGCTAATGTTCCCTCGCGGTGCTGGCCTTGTTGACCCTGCGCCTTATCAAGTAAACAGCGACAAAGACCAGGGTCATTATGGCCGCGAGACCAAGGACAATCCAGAAGGAATACTCAGGTCCCACATCCTGTAGCCCTAGCCTAGCCAGAGTTCCCAGGGCGACTAATGTTCCATCATAGACAATTGAAGAGAATACGATGGCCACCACCACCTGATAGTAAGGCACTCGCAGTATACCAGCACCCACCGATGACAGCTGCATCAGACCCGGTGTCAATCTGGCACCAATAATCACCAGCATGGGCCATTTACCTAGCCTAGACTGAAATCCTTCAATGTTGCGACCCAGGAATCTAGAACGCTTGCAGATCCAGTCTGTGAATCTGGGGCCCAAGATCCGGCTTACCCAGTAGAGAATCCCGGTTCCCAGCACCCTGCCGCCCAAGAGCATCGAAACGATAAGGAGCACCGGCAGAGAAAGGGCCCCCACTGTGTAAGTAGTGAAAAACAGAATGGTGTCCAACACGAAGGGAAACGGAATGCCGATGTCGGCTGACATAGCTAGAAGAAATATGGCCGCCAATCCTGCTGGATTATCTACGCTTATGGAAGCAGCCAGCGCAGCAAGTGCCCCGTTTATCCAGTCAATCACGATATGAATCAAGTCATTGTTGCATAAAATTTGGACAAGGACAACGCCTACTCTTGACTCAATTGAATCGCGTCGACGGGCTGTAGCCTCATTCCTAGGACATGCCAGAATTTCTGTAGTAAGATACTGTTACATAGGCTTGCACTGGTATACTACCTACGGAGGCAACTGATGCCACGAAACACGCCACCAGGATTTATTCTGACGTTGTGGCCCGTGATGGACAGACTGCTGAGAGCAATCTATCGGATCAGACCCTTGAGAGGCGATGATAGCAGCATCATCCGCTACAAGCTTCGCCGCTACAAAGGCGCAGCCACAGTGCTGAATGACGGCTCTAGCATCAAGACTGGAGACACAATCATAGAGCTTCATTTGAACAACGACTGGTTCAGAAGAAGGCGCAAGCTGAATTTGAAAGTCTCACAGTCGCCTCGCGAATTCCTGAGTTGCTTCGCACAGGACCTCCGCTTCCTGGCCAGACAATTAAACGACGGACCGCTCGGCAGTGTTACGGCGCTCCACGGCAGCACCATACTGGATGTGGCCGCCAGACGACTGGGATTCCAAGTTGATAAACTGCCCGATAGCTTGTGGAACAAAGGGGCCCGCTTCTATATGTCCGGGTTGATGCAAGTCTACCACTTGCGGGGAGGCGAAGCGCTGGAACTCAAAGAAAAGACATGGGAACTCAGGGAAATCTGGCTTTCCCGGGCGACACTCATGGCCAGGTATGGGCCAAAACGTCCCTGAATTCACTGATACGCTGAAGAGCCCGACTGGCTAGGCTGAAATCTCTTTCTGTGACTCAAGAAGCTCCGGTACGGTGACAAATTCGAAGCCATTCTCCATAAGGGTCTCAATGACGAAGGGCAGAGCCCGAAGCATTTGGCTACGGTCATAATTCAGCCTGGTGTCACGACCGTCATGGAGGACAATTACGCCTCCGGGCTTTGCTCGGCGCAGGATAGCCCTTACGATCTCGTCGGCAGATTTTTCTGCGTCCCAGTCATTGGTCATGTTGTCCCAAGTGACCACCGTGTATCCCAGGCTGTGAACAGTCCGCATCAGCCAGGGGGTGCGGAAGCCGTGGGGAGGACGAAAGAGTCTCGGCTCAAGTCCGGTGCAGTCATATATTGCCTCACGGGCCATCTCAACGTCACGAGCCACCGTTTTTCCCCGTCTCAGACATAGTGATTTAGAGTGATAATAGGAGTGATTCCCAATCACATTTCCTCCCGCCACGATACGCCGGCAGGTCTCGGGATAACGTCGGGCATTTTGCCCGATGACAAAAAAGGTTGCTCTTATCCTATATTGCTCCAAAATTGTGAGGACTTGGGAAGTAAAAGGCTCGTTGGGTCCATCATCGAAGGTCAGCGCAATGCGCAGATTCTTACGGCTGCCATTAGAACACACCTGACCATAAAATCGGGAGCGAGGGCTGATGCCGTGGTAGGCAAATAGTGTGCTCATGACACCAACGTCAAAAACGTAGACAAATCTTCCTACTGCTTCAAATGCGGGGCTGACATTCAGCCAGAGTAAGCCGAAAAACAAACCAACGTATAGCCAGGATGCTTTCACTCTCTGCCAGGAAAGACTGCTAACCGCTGTTTGCCAGGCCTTGGACGGCCAGTTCTCCAGGTTCTCGGGAAGCGGCTTATACCAGAAAAGGACAGTAAAGTAGTCCACCATCCAGTTCCAGTATTGGTTGACCACACCTATCCTCTTCAAGCGGCGCGCGGAAGTGAGAACAAAGAGCCGAGGCATGATACGTCCCTTACCAGCCTTCTTCAGTCTCAGGGAAAGTTCGTACTCCTCCCCATAGAACTTGATGCTGGTATCAAATCCACCTACCTTGAGCAGCGCTGAGCG
>CAZLAL010000020.1:0-2690 GCA_964557455.1 uncultured Dehalococcoidales bacterium | reverse complement strand
GCAATACCCTGGCAATTGTATTGCTTGGCCAGCTCTATCGCTCTTTCCGGCAGCAGCTGTCGAGAGCCGGGCGGCATGTCAACACAGGCAATCTCCCAGTTCTGACATCCTTTGCAGTGGAAATTGCATCCCCAGCTGCCCAAAGAGAAGGCGTAGGTGCCAGGGAAAAAGTGAAATAGGGGTTTCTTCTCGATATGATCGACTGCCATGGATGACACCTCGCCGTAATTCATGGTATAGAGCTTCCCATCCCGATTGATACGCATACGGCAGAGGCCAAGCTTGCCTGGGTTAATAATGCATCTCCACTGGCAAACGTGACACCGGACCCGACCGCCAGGGAGTGTCTCGTAGAGCAGCGCCTCCCTTTCCATCCCTTATCATTATATCACCAGGCAATACCTCCCCCACAGCGCCGAGACTATCCGCCATAGGCAATATCAAATGACAAGGCTCAAATGCCAAATCAACAGGGAATGACAGGCGCCAGAGTTCAAAAAGACAAAGGAAGTCGCGGTGTTTGGCTTTGTCTGGAAGCTGGTGCTTGCGGTTTAGGCTTTGGGGCGAAGAGCCTGTGGGATTTCTAATTCAGCCCTTATCAACATACACCTTGCTGAGGTCGGCAATACCCAGGGGACTGAGCACGTAGTTCTCGACATATGGTTTCACCAGGATATAGTTATTGCCATGAAACAGGGGAAGACAAGGGGCATCGTCAATTATTGTCTGCTCAGCTTCTTGATACATAGCCAGACGCTCCGCCTCGTCCTGTTCTATACCTGCCTGGTCAAGCAGGGCGTCCAGGCCGACGCTGCTATATTCGAAGATATTGTTTTCGCTTCCGGTACAAAACAGGATGTCGAGGAAATTATGGGGGTCGGGGTAGTCAGCTATCCAGCCCAGTGCGAACATCTCATCTTTTTCCTGTTTTGCGTTATAAAGGAAATCTTCGGGTTCGAGTTGTCTGACCGAGACTTCCACGCCCAAGTTTTGCTGCCATTCCTGGATGATGGCGCCTAGATAGGAGGGAATGCCATTGCCATAGCCTGTCAAAGTCAGGGTGACAGGAGGCAGATTCGACACATCTCCGTATTTGGAGGCAGCAATGAGCGCTTTCGCCTGTTCTACATCATAGTCCAGCCCCTGGAGAGACTCATCATAGCCAGGCATGCCCCGTGGCAAAATGCCGCCAGCTTCACTCACCATGTCCCTGAGTATCACCTTAGCGATATGCTCCTTATTCACAGCGTGACAGAACGCGCGGCGGACGTTGACGTCATCGAAAGGGGGCTCAGCCGTATTAAAGCCAATATAATACAGGCTGAGCTCGGGTGTTATGGCCAACTCCAGATGAAGCGGGCTGGCCTCATCACTGGCCCAGTCAATATACCTGGTGGAGACAGAGGCAACATCAATCTCTCCCTTTTCGTACAGGGCCATGGGTGACCCGGAGAAAAAATAGACGACCTGCTCTAGCTTGGCAATCTCGCCATAGTAAACCTGGCTGCGTTCCAGAATCAGCCACTGCCCCGGCGTCCATCCCTTCAGCCTGAATGGGCCTGTCCCGCTTGGCTCAAGCCACCAGTACTGGCCGGATTCCGCATCAACCTTCTCCACTACAAAGGCGGTGGGATAAGCCAGCTTATTCAGAAAGTAAGCCTTGGGAGCATCAATGGTGACTCGCAGAGTATAGTCAGCAACGACCTCCACTCCGGAGATTTCCGTTGCATTGCCCGCCAGCATGTCTTTGGCGCCTACGATGTCGCCCAGATACGTAGCAGCTGTGCCGGAATGAGTGTCAGGGTCGCAGGCTCGCTCCCAGGAGTATTTGAAATCGGCAGCTTTGACCTCCTCTCCGCTATGAAACTTCACCCCTTGCCGCAGGTGGAAGGTGTACGTCTTACCATTCAGGCTTTTCTCCCAGCTATCAGCGATATCGGGCGCTATATTCAGCTGATCGTCAAGCTTCACCAGACCAGAGAAAATCTGCATAACGTAGCTATGAGAAGACGCATCGGCAGAGATGGCCGGGTCAAGCGTCACGGGACCCTCATCCCACAGACGAAGAGCATCTTCGCCCGGTATCCATGGAAACACAGACTGGCAGCCGGCTGAAGGCAGAAGTAGAACCGCACACGCCAGGACAAATGATAAAACAGACCTGCAACGAACTCCGTGTCTACTAAACAACAATAGCTTCCCCCATACTGTCGTTTTACGAACCATGCTTCTTAATGGCTTCCGCTGCCCAGCCTATCCCGAGCTCCTCAAGCTTTCCTTCGCTGGGGATTCCTCTTTCGTCCCAGTTCATCATCCTGTAGTAGGCAGATACTGCCGATTGGAAAGCGTTCCTATCTATTGATGTTCCCTGCAGGGGACCCGAGGCGATGCCTGAGAAGAACCTGTCGGGCAACCTGTCATCCGAGCTATCCAACCCCTCTCTCAGGTTGAATATACGTGTCAGATTGAGGCACCTTTCCCCCACCTTCATCAGTTCCCAGATATTGGTGTCCCAGCCAGTGACAAATCTGACCAGATCAGTCGTCTGCTGATGACTGAATGGCATGTAGTCACAAATCAGCAGACAGTTCTTCACATGCTGCCAGCAAGTCTTGTATATCAGAAGTCTCACTTTAGCGGAACTCAGGTCTGCCACCGGCAACGGCTCGAATATGCCCAGAGACTTCATA
>CAZLAL010000019.1:0-4001 GCA_964557455.1 uncultured Dehalococcoidales bacterium | reverse complement strand
CAAATTGGGAGCTGACATTGCCCAGGAACTTGGAGCCAACCCTGCCATGGTCCATGCCATCTTATGTCATAACGAGGCGCACGGCGTTCCACGGGAGAGCAAATTGGATAAGGCGCTTTTTTGCGCTGACCCCACAAGCGGGCTTATCACTGCCGCCGCGCTGGTACGGCCAGATAAGCTGGAAGGCTTAACCACAAAGTCGGTAATGAAACGATTTCGCGAAAAGAGCTTTGCAGGCGGGGTTAACAGGGAACAGGTGGCTCAGTGTCGGGAACTCGGACTGGAACTGGAAGAATTCATCGGTCTGGCAATCGAAGCCATGAGAGGAATCGCCTCTGACCTGGGACTGTGAAATACTTAAATCCTGGTAGCTCGCCTGGCCCGGCTGTTCGGAACCGTGTAGCATGAACTTAGACTCTGACAGCAAATCTCCAAATTACCACTATTCAGAAGTGGAATTCGTGTGATTAGTATTTCTCGCTCGCCATATACGCTACTAAGCGTAGCGCGCACATTTATGCCCGGGGGCAGACTATCGCTATCCTCATAATCAAATCTCTATTGCAAGTTCATTTACCTGTTTGATATAGTTGACTATAGCTGATTATGATTGGAGATTGAATTTTTGACCAGGTAGGGAAAGAAGCAGGTGTGGCAATAAGAACGAGCGCTCATGCAAGAAGCAGAACCACCGCACAAAAAGCCAGACACACTACCTAAGAGCAAAGAGATATACGATGCTCTCCTGGCATCCTCTCGGGATGCAATACTGGGACTCGATCGCGCAGGGACGATAATATTCTGGAACAAAGGCGCAGAGCAGATCTTTGGCCATTCAGTCGAAGAGATGCTCGGCCACTCAGCAACCAGGCTGATAGCGCAGAAACAGAGAAAGAACCAGGCAAGCAGGCTGAACGCCTTCCTGAGCGAGAATTCCGGGCGAACAGGGACCATCGAATTCGAAGCATTAAGGAAAGACGGTTCTACATTCCTCGCCGAGCTGTCTTTATCCACCTGGCAGCAGAACGGCAGATTCGTGGGATTTGCCATCGGAAGAAATATCACGGAGCGCAGACAAATGGAGCAGGCTCTCATAGAAAGCGCAGAACATTATTCCAGCCTCTTTGCGAATTCCCTGGAGGCGATTTTTTCTGTGCACACCGACAGCGATGTCCTGGTGGCCAATAAGGCGCTTGAGAGATTGTCCGATTACTGTCTGACAGAACTGAGCGAGATGAGGCCGATAAACACTATCCCTCCGGAAAACAGGGAACACATTGAGAGGGAAGTTGAGAGGATGCTGAGCGCCGACGAACCTATAGCCAGCATAGTGCGGGAGATCTTCAGGGAAGACGGCAAAAGGATTCTGGTAGAACGGTACCTGAATTCCATTAAGAGAAAGACCAAACTCGCAGGATTTCAGGGGCTTCGCAGCGATATGGCCGCGCCGGTCAAAACAGAAGAACAACTGGAGAATTCTTTCGTCAAGCTAGCCAGAATAGTTTCTCGTGTCATTGAATGTTGTGACCCCTATACAGCGGGGCATCAGCAAAAAGTAGCTGAACTGGCTCGGCTCGTAGGTGAGAAAATGGGATTGACTGACGATATAGCGGAAAGCCTCTATCTCTGTGGTTTGCTCCACGATATTGGCAAGGTCTCCATTCCCAGGAGTATTCTCACCAAGCCGGGGCCACTGGTTGAGGAGGAGTGGGCCCTGATCCGTGCTCATACCAGACAGGGCTACAACATATTGAAGGACGTCAACCTTCCCTGGCCGGTAGCCACCGCGGCACTGCAACACCACGAACGATTAGATGGCTCGGGTTATCCCGATGGTCTTAAAGGGGAGGAATTGAGCCTAGAGGTCAGCATCCTCGCGGTCTGCGACGTGGTGGAAGCCATGGGTTCCCACCGCCCCTATCGTCCGGCCAGGACGACGGCGGAAATTGTAAAGGAACTGACCGACGGCCGGGGAACAGAGTACAATGCCAGTGTAGTGGATGTGTTGCTGTCAATGATTGAAAGCGGGGAATTGTTATCTATGTGGAACCGCGAGAATACGGGGGACATGCCTGCATAAGATTCAAGCCCTCAACCGCTTTCACACTTTCACCTTAATCCCTACCGGGCAATGGTCGGAGCCCGTCACGTCAGATAAAATACTGGCTTCTGTAACCGAGTCCGACAGATTCTCAGTCACAAAGAAATAATCCAGCCTCCAGCCTATATTCCGCTCTCTGGCTCTTGTCCTCAAGCTCCACCAGGTATAATAGCCTGGCTCTTTATTGAAGAGACGAAAGGTATCTATGAAGCCATGCGCCACAAACTTGTCCATCCATGCCCTTTCCATGGGCAGGAACCCCGAGACATCCTCATTCTCTTTGGGCCGGGCCAGGTCTATTTCCTTATGAGCGGTGTTGAAATCCCCGCAAACGATGAGTTTCTCTCCTCTTGCCTTAAGCGGGTCTACGAAATCGAGAAATGCATCGTAGAAGTCCATCTTGTACTTCAACCGCTCTTCGCTCATCTTGCCGTTGGGGAAATAAACATTAAAAATGGTGAACTGCCGGTATTGCGTGATAATCACTCTGCCTTCTATGTCAAACCGTTTAATACCCAAACCATTCTTGACCTTGCTTGGCCTTTCCCTGGTAAAGGTGACAACTCCACTGTATCCTTTCCTTTCCGGGAAATCCCAGTACGCATAATAGCCGGCTGGCTGTTCAAGCTCCGGACTGATTTCACCAGGCTGTACTTTTGTCTCCTGAAGGCACAAGATATCAGGAGACATTTGCTGGAGCCAGTCTAGAAAGCCTCTCTTCTGTGCCGCCCTGATTCCATTGACATTCCAGCACAATATTTCCGTTTCCTTCATAGCGCCACCTTCTCCGAATGCTCGTGAGCAAAGACAACCTAGATTAACATATCGCACGTGAGAACTGAAGCCTGAGCGTGATATTCCCGAGGCCTGTAAATGCGCCAGCGTGTTTTTTCGGCCGGTAATTTGCCGAGGACTGTCCGGCTAAGAATCAGAACCGCGACCCTTGCTTCAGGACCGCAACAACATCAACGAAGTTTTCAAAGGGCCGGTAGTTAAGGCCGTTCTCTCTGCAATATGCCAGCAGCTCGCCGGTGGCAAAAACGTATTCAGCGTATCTTGCCGGAGCGAAATCGGAATCGCCATTCCCTACGTATATTACCCTGTATCCCAGCTTCAAAAACGATTTGACATGTGCCTCTTTAAAACCGTCTCGTAGTCTCTTGCCATCAGGCCCGATGTATCGCACTTTCATCCCTTTAGCATTGAAGAGTGCCTGCGCGGCATACACTTCGAGCTTCTCTATCCCCAGGCCCTGCAGCACAGACCTTATATAGAAATCGAGACCGTTGCTTACGATGACCAACCTGAGTCCCTTCTTGGGACAGTAATCCACCAGTTCACGAAATCCGGCTCGCACCTTAACCTTTTCTCCTAAGGCTTCGAGCAGCGTACTTCTATCCACTTTGACCATGGAAAAAGCCTTAGTGTTGAATTCGTCGACAGATATCTTGTGCTGCTTATACTCTTGCAGTACTTCGCGCCAGTCTCCCTGAGCATACGAGTCCAGAAGGAAGAAGCTGAGGTCTTCTTCTGTAACTGTACCGTCGAAATCACACTGAATTAGGGTGCTCCCTGTTGACATTTCCACGTAATATACGCCTTTCTAGCCTTGCTTCTCCTTGTTAGCTATCGGAGGCAAACGCAGTTAGATTACCACATCGTGCCAGCGAAATAAAGCTCAGGCTCCCTACAGCGACCTGTCCATTGACAGCGCCCGCCCTGGAAGCTATCATTTACTCTCTGTGAGAAACCCAGAACATGACCCGACGCTTGCTGAAGTAGTCGACACTTTCTTATCACACTTACCGCCGGAAGAAAGGCGAAAAACACAGGCCGAGATACTTAAATTCGCGAGATGGATTGGCTCATCCCGGCCAGTAAAGGAGATCAGCCCTGTCGA
>CAZLAL010000018.1:0-9283 GCA_964557455.1 uncultured Dehalococcoidales bacterium | reverse complement strand
ATGCTCTCGACTGCGTAGGGCCTGGGATCTACCAGTTCTGCTGCGCCGCCTTGCTGGGCAGCGATAGTGCCTGCTCCGTATGCCATTCCTCCGTGCGTCAGCGTTGGTCCGTCCTCTATCACCAGGACTTTCCTGCCCTTGATAAGCTTCGGATTGTCAATTCGAATCGCTGAGGCAGCGTCGATTACGGTCGCCTTGGGGTTTACCGTGGCGATGCTCTCGCGCAGTTTCCGGACATTCTCCGGAGGTGCACTATCGATCTTGTTGATAACCACCACATCAGCCATTCTGAGGTTGACTTCGCCCGCATAATACGACACTTCATGACCGGCGCGGTGAGGGTCGGCGACAGTCACCATTAAGTCGGGCTGGAAGAACGGGAAGTCGTTGTTCCCCCCATCCCACACGATTACGTCGCAGCCTTGTGGATCCCTCTCGGCGGCCCTTAGAATGACCTCGTAATCGGCACCGGCGTATACAATCGTTCCCCTCGCCAAATGCGGCTCATACTCTTCTATCTCCTCAACTGTGCAGTTATGTTTCTTCAAGTCATCCAGCTGGACAAGACGCTGCAGCCTTTGCTTGCTCAGTTCGCCATAGGGCATCGGATGACGCACAGCAATAGCTCTCAGTCCCTTCCTCTTCAGAATCTCTATGATTCTCCTCGAAGTCTGGCTCTTGCCGGAGCCTGTCCTCACCGCACACACCGCGATAACAGGGCAGCTGCTCCTGAGCATTGTGTCCTTTGGACCAAGCATCGTGTAGCTTGCTCCGGCCGCATTCACGATTGCACCGATGTGCATCACGTGCTGGTAGGAGACATCGCTATAGGCAAACACGCAGTCATCAACCTTGAAGTCTTTTATCAACCGTGGCAATTCGTCTTCTGCATAGATTGGGATGCCCTTTGGGTATAGTTCACCCGAGAGCTCAGAGGGATAAGTCTTTCCGGAGATGCCAGGTATTTGCTGTGAGCCAGTGAATCCTACTACGTTGTAGCGTTTGTTATTCCTGAAAAACACGTTGAAGTTGTGAAAGTCTCTGCCCGCTGAGCCTATGATGATAACATTTCGCCTTGTCATGACGATGGTTCTCCTCCAGCCTTCGTTGTTCGCTTTTCTGAACGGGTCAAATATTAGCATATCCTTCTGAGTCATGAACACCCTGTACTTCGTCATCGCACAGGCAGTGCCCGGAACAACAGCATAGCAGGCAGCATAGCGGTGCATAGTGCCTGCTGCTCGAGGTGATGGTTGAGGGAAAGCCCACAGACAAAGAGCGCTGATCGGTCGGGCCATATGTGAGGAAATTGTGGCAGAGATGCCTCAGGGCATAAGCCCTAGAAAACAAGTGCATCCCTGTCCGCCCACCTCTGCCGCAACCGCGGCTTCTTGTGTCGCCTCTTATGTAGTTCCTTTACATCCTCCCTTGATGAGGTTATCATGTGCCGTACTTGAGGGGACGTGGTCTGAACCCAACTACTCGATCGAGGATAGCAAGACCGGGTCAAGCACACAAGGAGGGATCCAAGTGTTAAAGGGCAAGAGCGTTCTTCTAAGGCCTGTGAAGAGATCCGATATCTCATATTTCTTGGAGTGGTTCAACGATCCGGAGGTAATCCAATATATTGGTTTGTATCTGCCCATGACTGAAATGGCCGAGGAGAAATTCATCGAGGAATTGGGCAGCACGAGGGCGAGAAGTGATGCCCTGTTTGTTATCGAAGTGATCGAAGGTAAGTCAACTAAACCCGTCGGCAATTGTGGTCTACACCAGATTAACGCAAAAGATCACAATGCCCTTTTCGGAATCACCATAGGGGAAAAGGACTACTGGGGCAAAGGCTATGGTACTGAGTCCACCCAGCTACTAATCGACTATGGCTTTCAGCAATTGAATTTACATCGCATCTGGTCGTACGCATTTGCCTTCAACGAACGCAGCATTAGGCTTCACAAGAAAGTCGGCTTCCGGGACGAAGGCCGTCTGCGGCAAGCCACATTCAAGAACGGGCAATATTATGACCTTGTGCAGTTCGGCATGTTAAGGGAAGAGTGGAGAGGATTGTGATGGCAAAGCCCGGTAAGAAGGGTCAGCGCAATGAGACTTCAGCCGGTGCGTTTGATTAGTCTCTTGGTGTGAAGCTCGGCTGCTCTTCAGCTTATCTAATGTGCAAAAGTCCACGAGTGGTTTCGCGTGGTATATTCGCTCTCGCCCAGTTCAGCAGATGAAAAGGAAGATCCGACAGAATGGACTTACGCGACATTATGGAACCTTCGGTCTGCTATTCGACTTCGTGATCGTGTTTCAGGACATCATACCAATGCTATAATGCACCATTATCATTTGACCCTGACCGCGTCACTCATATCGTACCAGAAAGGGCTGAGAGTATAGACAATGGACATTCGACGCTACAATAGGGACGCATGGGATCGCGAAGTGAAAAAGAGCAACAAATGGACCATCCCCGTGAGCGCTGAGACCATCGCAAAGGCACACCGAGGTGACTGGCGGATTGTTCTCACACCGACCATACCTGTTCCGGTAGACTGGTTTCCGCAGCTAAAAGGAGCGGATGTACTATGCCTCGCAAGCGGGGGCGGGCAGCAAGGTCCGGTGTTGGCGGCGGCAGGTGCCAATGTGACTGTCTTCGACAATTCACCATTGCAGTTAGAGCAGGATCGTGTCGTGGCGGAAAGACATGGTCTGAGCATACGCCTGGTGGAAGGAGATATGGCAGATCTACATATGTTCGGTTCTATGTGTTACGACTTGATAGTTCATCCGATCTCGAATACGTTCGTGTCAGACGTGCGGCCAGTCTGGCGCGAAGCGTTCCGCGTGTTACGGCCCGGTGGTATCCTTCTGGCAGGTTTCATGAACCCGGCCGCCTATCTGGTGGATTACGAACTGGCGGAACGCACCGGAGTGTTGCAAGTGAAATACCGCATTCCTTATTCAGATATTTACGATCTACCGGAAGAGCAGAAGAAATACCGGCTGGAACAAGGTGAGCCGATGGAGTTTAGCCACACCCTTGATGATCAAATAGGCGGGCAACTTGCAGCGGGTTTTGTTATTACCGCTTTTTACGAAGACAGGACTCCTCCTTCAGATAAGGATCTGCTGACTATGTATATGCCTAATTGCATGGCGACGCGGGCGGCAAAACCGTGATGAGTGTCTGGCCGTGTTGTCCTAAGCGTCATCGCGAAACCGGGCCGACGTATACTCACGCATCAATCCCATGGGTGGGCAAATATTCTGGAAGTCTTCTGGTCTAGCAAATTGGACAAAAGCGTCCCCTAGAGCCGATTCTAAGTGGATCATCCGTCTGCAAGAATGAATCTGGCGGCACGGGGAAGGTGAACAGTGATTATAGCCGGAATTCCTTCACGCCCGAGGGCGCCACATATTGCAGTTCATCTGGCAAAATTTCTAACAGCGTGTAATCAGGGTCCTCGGGGCTAGACCAATAATTGTAGAAGAAACCGACCCGTCTTGCTACGCTGGTCTTTGTAGTCTCATCTTCAATGATTTTAGCCTTTCCCAGTATTCGTATACAACAGTCCTCGCTATTGTCACTGAACTGATAGGTGAACTCTACATTCGCGTTTTGCCTGATTTGCGTGACCTTGTTGCTGGAACTAGAGGTTAACACCCAGAACCTACGGTCCAGGTATATCAGAGTGACTGGCCTTACTCTTGGCCGTATTCCGTCAGTGGTGGCCAAGGCAACAAACTGAGTTTCCTTGAAGCGATTCAGTATCTGTTTCAGTTCATCGCTCATGTCAGTCATTCTTGTTCCTCTCTACATTTCTATAGAAGCAAACAATGACATGATTATAGATAGCGCTACCGGACAAATCAAGCTAACGATTGTTTGACTTCGAATTCCATATGGTTGGACCAGCATGGGGATGTTTGGCATTCCCTGCGTACGTCAGTGTATAGCTATCTCAAAGGTTATTGAAGTGCATCGAACGGGTTGGTCATTTGATTAATAATGATTGGTTGCTTCATTCTAATGTTGGACTACAATCTTAATCGACAGTCGAGAGAAGTGGACTATGTTTAGCAGAGGCAGACTTGACATCTCAGTCGAAAGGGCTAGATATGCAGCGGGAGATACTATTTCTGGCACAGTTACTCTGACTCCGAAGAAGCTAGTGAAAGCGAGGAAAGTCGCAATATCCTTAGTAGGCGAATATTCGACCACGGTGATATCCCGCAGGGTTGGGCCTCGTGGGGTCTCACCCGTGCACCCTGTGCTATCATGTTCGGACGTATGGATAGGAGGTTGGCCATGTCAGATGCGGTTAGAAAGGGCGCGCTCAAGAATGACTTAAAGAAGTCTATAGAGACCATGAGAATCTGCGGCTTCGAGGAGCAACTGGCTGCCGAAATGGAATACAGCCAGTCGAGTGAGTATCACTTTGAAATCAAATTAACAACGGATATGCCTAGTTCCTCAGTTGTCAATTGGCATCTGCCAGCCAAACTCGATATTCCCCGCCGACGGGACATGACCAAGAAGGTCCGTATAACAATCCGATAAAATGACCTTACTCATTGTCACGGCCCTGCTCTAGCCAAGAAAAGTTGGCAGTACTTTATGTACGGCATCCAATAAGTACTATGGAGCCAAGTACTCACCATTGGACAAACATTGGGGCGTTTGATTCTTTTGCACTATGACCAGATTTCCGATAAGGAGTTGCTGACTATCCTAGCCACTTTGTCGATAGTCTAGAGTGTATGCAACGAGCCTGTTATCTACTGAATTCAAGCTCATTGCCCAGAAAATGGCAACATAAAGAGTCACGACTGCCAGCTCAGGAAGGGATAGGTCACGTCGTCTACAATATTCCAGATGTGGGAGGGGTCACGCGTGCTAAAGTTGGCGACGTCTATTATTTCCCATCCTGCACTTGAGAAAGTGGAGATGTCCTGCATTTCCGTTGTAGTTTTACCAGTTCCACCAGCCGAAGTAGCCTGTCCGCTGGTTTCGATGTTCCAGAAGGATTTCTTTACAGTCTCTACAGTGTCTTCTTGGTTCTCTCCCACCAGACCGCCAACTATCTCGCCGGTCACGCTGCCGGTAGAGTAAGAATTACTGATGGTGCCCTCATAATTCCATGTGGTGCCCTCATAATACCATGCCACCAGATTCACTCCCACCAGACCACCAGCAGTCATGCCGGTCACGCTGCCGGTGGAGTAAGAATTACTGATGGTGCCCTTAGAATTCACTCCCACCAGACCGCCAGCATTGCCTTCCCCGCTAATCAGACTGCTAATAGAATGGCAGTCGCTCACAATGCCCACGTTCACGCCCACCAAACCGCCAACTCTGTTATCGCCAGTGACGTTACCAATGGAATAAGAATTGCTCACAGTGCCCTCTTGGCCGTTGGCTCCGACCAGACCCCCGACATGGTCGGTGCCATTCACGCTGCAAGCAGAGTAACAATTCGCTACGATGCCAACACTGTTACCTACTAGCCCCCCAACCCACATATATCCGGTCACAGTGGCGTTGACGACGCCGAGATTTGTAATGCCCCCGCAAAAATAGACCATACCGAACAGCCCTACGTCATATTCATCGGGGCGGTTAATAAATAGGTCGCATATTTCATGCCCGCCACCATCAAGAGTTCCGTGAAACTCGAATTGCGTCTCATTAGTGGATCCAATCGGCTGCCAGCCCTTTCCCCCATTGGCTGTTGGCCCCGCCAGTTCCTCGTAACCCGGAGTGGTGCAAGTGAGGTCGTTCATCAAAATGTAAACGCCGTACAGGTCATCTGTGATCGCATTCAAATCATACCAATCCAATACCAGCGTTGGTACGGCAAAGTTGGCGCTGATGGAGTAGTTGTTGTCGATAACTATGGTCGTCGCGGGTGCCCTGCGATCGGCGAAGTGGAGGAGACCACCGGTCCAGCAGACAAATTGATAACCCTCATCAGCCTCGGCTACCAGGTTGATCTCTGTGCCTGCGTAATAGGTGAACGTTCCCTCGCCAGGATCAACTACTGATCCTCCAGGTGTACTGGTGATAGTGACAGTATAAGATTCACGATTGCCATCACAGCCCATCATCCCTGCAATTAAGGCTACCGTAATCAGGAAGATGGTGACCCTTGCCATGCAGCACCGCCTTGTTAACGTTGTAACATATTGAATTTGATTAAGCAAGTTGGCAGTAATTCTTGGGCGATGTGCTGGCAATACTATACAGTTACCAAGTCCCCACTCAACGAACATGGGGATGTCGACATGCACATAGACCTAACAACTGAACTACTGTGTAGCCTTATTGTCGACTCCACTCGCGCCAAAGAATTCTCACTTGTCCCTAATCCTTGAAATTTGTTAGCATAGGGTCAGCCTTGACCTGCCCTGTCGTTCCGGTGTTGCCACGCCAAGGAGTAATAGATGCTGATTGATGCTCATTGTCACCTCGACAGATATGAAGACAATCTAGGGCGCGCATTAGAGCAGATAATGCAGCACCGGATTTTCACAATCAGCAACTCCATGGACCTCCCCCTCATATAAACAAAATGTGAGTATAGCTGCGGCCTCCGACCTTATCTTGCCTATTTTTGGCGTCCATCCCTGGAATGCTTCGGAATATGTCGGCTGTCTTGAAGATTTGGATTGGGCTATTTCTGAAAGCCCGATGATCGGTGAGATAGGTCTGGACTACTTCTTTGTCAACGAAACCTCGCGATACGACGATCAGAGAAGGGTATTTGAATACTTCCTCGGGGCTGTGAATAGCCAGAAGAAGATTGTCATGGTGCACACCAAGGGCGCGGAAAGCGAAACCTTTCAGCTTTTGAGACAATACAGTACGGAGCGCGTGATTATCCACTGGTATTCGGGACCATGGCATATTCTTGAGGCAATGGTAGAGCACGGATTTTACTTTACAATCGGAGTTGAACTGCTTTTCTCACAGCACATTCAGGACATTGCGAGATACTTGCCAGCGGAATTAATACTGACAGAAACAGATAACCCGGGAGGCAGCGCATCCATCACCGGACCTATCGGCACCCCGTTACTGATAAAGGACATCATTACGAAGCTGGCAGAAATCAGAGGCGTTTCTGACCAGATTATCGTCACTACAGTTCAGAACAATTTAACAAGACTGGGCAGAAGTGACCCTTGGTTAATGAAACTTGCAGCTGCCAGTGGCTAGGACTCGGTCGTATTACGAACGTGTTTCGCCTGCCGAGTTTGGTGATTGGCTGGGGGAGAGGAATTATATTAGCTCAGTCCGTGATTGCCGCTGGCGGTAATAAGAGTGGCGGGCAACCCATTAACGGGGTGGGGATAAACACATACTTCGGCTCCGTAAACACTCTTGATATTCGGCGCTGTGAGTATTTCGACTGCTGTGCCTTCAGCGTAGACCTTCCCGCCATTGAGCATCACTATCCAATCGCAGTATTGGGCAGCTAAGTTCAAATCATGTAGAGCGATAATGACGGTCAGGTTTTGCTCCAGGCAAAGGTTCTTGACCAGATCGAGAATCTCGACTTGGTGGTTGATGTCCAGATTGGCGGTGGGCTCGTCGAGGAGCATCGCCTTGGGTTGCTGGGTCAACGCTCGGGCGATGACGAGCCTCTGTTTCTCTCCTCCGGAGAGTTCACTTACTCTGCGCTCCGCAAGGGACTGGGTCTGGGTTGCCTGCATAGCCTGCCAGGCGATGGCCAGGTCCTTGCCTCCTTCGTAACGGAGAAGCCCGAGGTGCGGAGTCCGTCCCATGAGGACCACTTCAAAGGCGGTGAAAGCCCCGGGTAAGGCAGGGCTTTGCGGCACCGTGGCTACAAGGCGGGCCAGTTCATCGCCTTTAATGGTTTTTATATCACGACCGTCAATTGAGATATGCCCGGAGAACAGGTCAATCACGCCGGTTATGCCCTTGATTAACGTGGATTTCCCCGAGGCATTTGGCCCAACCAGCCCCAGTATCTGGCCGGGCTTAGCCTTCATGTTTACATCGTGTAGGATGGCTCGATGGTCGTAACCCAGAGTGACCGCGTTCAGCTCAATCATAGTGTCTTGTCCTCAAAAGAAAGCCAGTCCTTTCTTTCTTCGCAGGAGGTAGAGAAAGAAAGGTGCTCCGCAGAAAGCGGTGATTATTCCTACGGGCACCTCGGTAGGGGGAATTATGGTACGGGCCAAAGTGTCAGCCAGGATAAGAAAGACGGCGCCGACCAGCGTGGAGAGAGGCAGCAAGAATCGGTAGTCCGGCCCCCAGATGAGCCTTACCGCGTGGGGGATGAGTATGCCGACGAAACCGATAAGGCCAGTGAAGCAAATCGCTGCCGAGGTAATGAGGGTGGCAGCTGCTAGTAACATGAGCTTGACCCTTTCCACATTTATCCCCAGTTGTTGGGCCTGCTCTTCGTCGAGCTGCATTACGTTGAGCGGCCGGGCATGAATCCAGATTACGGCGATGCCCGCTAATACAGCGGGAAGGACCGTCCACACCTCAGACCATTTGGTCAAATAGAGCCCACCCAGTAGCCAGAATACAATCCGGTGTAGTTCTCCACCGGCAACGGTCATGAGGTAGGAAGAGAGGGAGGCCAGAAGGGCACTTAGAGCTACTCCAGCCAGGATGAGCGTGGTGGTGGGAACGGTCCTGCCGACGCGGGCCAGCAAATAGACCACAGCCACGGCGCCCGTAGCACCAAGGAAGGCGAATAATGGCACAGCCCCAAGGCTCATCCAGGATAAACTGAAAGGAATAAGCATGCCGATAGTGGCTCCCAGTCCGGCTCCCGAAGACACGCCCAGAAGGTAGGGGTCGGCCAGGGGGTTGCGAAACAGTCCTTGGTAAGTGGCTCCGGCTACTGCCAGGGCTGCTCCTACTAGACCAGCCAACAGGATGCGCGGCAGCCGGATATCCAGAATTATCGTCTCCAGAATTTGCAGGCTGAGAGGAGCCCCGAAGACTTCGGGAGAAGCAGGAGTAATGTGAACGAAAGGCAATTGTGAGAGTAGGACCTGGAAAGTAGTGGTGAACGGTATTGAAACGCTCCCTAGAGTGGTGGCAAACACTATTACTACTGCCAGCAATGCGGTAAGCCCCAGCAGTGAATAGACTCTGCCTTGCCAACGAATGGCAAAAGGAATAACGGGCTGGCTGACTACCTCGGCTGTACTACGTGCCATGGCTTCTAGTATTCGATGCCTTTCCGGGCTTTTATCCCCTGGCTATAAGGGTGCTTCACTTCCTTTACCTCGCTGACCA
>CAZLAL010000017.1:0-11897 GCA_964557455.1 uncultured Dehalococcoidales bacterium | reverse complement strand
TATTGCCGATCGAGAGCGGTTAAACAAAGAGCGACACTTTTGTGCAGATGACGGGAAACAACGGTGTAGCTCTTGTGAATGATAGCGAAAGGAGCATTGACAGGTATGCAAGCGCAATTTGAGATTGTCCGTAAAGAAGACCTCAACTCTGACGATTACCTAGTTGAGGTAAGGGCACCTCAGGTAGCCAAGAAATGGAAGGCAGGGCAGTTCGTCGTGTTTCGCCTACATGAAAACGGTGAGAGGATTCCTATGTCTGTCTATGACGCGGATGTAGGCAAAGGGACGATTGTAATGTTCATTAAGAAACTGGGGAAGACTTCTCGTGAGCTGTACGAGGGCTTTGCAGTAGGAACTGCCATGAAGGATGTCATGGGCCCATCAGGGAATTCAGTCGAGCTTAGGCATTACGGGAATGTGGTGGTTGCTTCAGACCTGGTCTGCGGGCACGCTGAGAACTATGCCATATCGAAGGCGCTGAAGGAAACAGAGAATTATGTAATCTCAATACAGGGTTTTCCGACCAAGGATATGAGGTATGTGAAAGAGGAAGAAGAGTTGAGAAACATAGCTGATAAATACTACATATCAACGCAAGACGGTTCCTATGGAAGCCAGGGGCTTTATACAGATGTGCTCGAGGAAGTGTTGAAGGAACACAGCATCGATATGGTTTTTGCCGGCGGCACATTTCTTGGACTCAAGAAGGTAGCGGAGATCACCAAGTCTCATAATGTGCCTGCCATGGTCACCTTACGCACGATTATGGTTGATGGGACGGGGCTCTGTGGTTCCTGTCGAGTAGAGATTGACGGTGAAACCAAGTTCGCCTGCGTTGACGGGCCGATATTTGATGCCCATAAGGTGAACTTTGACCTGGTGATTAAGAGGAACGAGAGGTTCCTGGAGGAGGAAAAGCAATCCTTGGAGAAATGGAGTTCAAAGAGGTAACGAGATGGCTAAGAAAATAAATCCAAACAGAGTGCCTGTGCCCGAGCAGAAACCAGAGGTGCGCATAAGAAACGTGGATGAAGTCGTCTTAGGTTACGACTTTGATATGGCTTTTGAAGAAGCAAACCGCTGTCTCCAACTGCCAAAACCCGGCTGCATTACAGGTTGCCCTGTGGAAGTGGATATACCTGGCTTCATAAAGGCTATACAGGAGAAAGATCTACCCAGATCAGCGAAAATTCTCTGGGACAAGAACAGCCTTCCGGCAGTCTGTGGCAGAGTCTGTCCCCAAGAGCGACAGTGTGAGGGGACCTGCATCCTGGGTAAGAAGGCGCCCTCTGTTGCCATCGGCAAGCTTGAGAGATTTGTTGCTGATTGGGCAAGGGAGCATCCCTCGGAATCAGGAGTATTTGATATAAAGCTTCCCAAGCCCTCAGGCAAGAGAGTGGCAGTTGTTGGCTCGGGACCAGCCGGGCTTACAGCGGCAGCAGATTTGGCCAAATATGGACACAAAGTCGCTATCTTTGAAGCGCTTCATGAAGCTGGCGGTGTTCTTATGTATGGCATCCCCGAATTCAGGCTTCCCAAGAAGATCGTTAAAGCGGAAATTGACTACGTAAGATCCTTGGGTGTGGAAATAATCGTAAATTCAGTAGTAGGGAAGCTGATGAGCGTGGATGAATTGCTCAAAGATGGCTACAGCGCTGTCTTTCTTGGAATCGGTGCCGGGGCGCCGATGTTCTTGAATATCCCGGGTGAGAACTTGAACGGAATATACTCTGCAAACGAGTACCTTGTCAGAATTAACCTGATGAAATCCTATCTTTTCCCTGAATATGATACGCCTATAAAGATCGGGAGGAAGGTCGCAGTAGTAGGAGGAGGCGATGTAGCTATGGATGCCTCAAGATGGTCGTTAAGGCTTGGGGCAGACGAAGTCCACATTGTCTATCGGAGAAGCTGGCAGGAAATGCCATCAAGGCTTGAAGAGAGGAATCATGCTAAGGAAGAAGGCATCATTTTTGATCTCCTTACCGTCCCTAATCAATTTTTCGGAGATGAGCATGGCTGGGTTAAGGGCATAGAGTGTTATAAGACGGAGCTTGGTGAACCTGATGAGAAGGGTAGGCGTCGCCCCGTACGCGTACCGGGAAGCGAGTTCGCTATGGAAGTTGATACAGTGGTTTCTGCCTTGGGCACCGTGCCCAATCCGCTTCTTACCAGGTCTACCGAAGGATTGGAAACCACAAAATGGGGGACGATAGCGGCGGATCAAAAAACAGGCAAGACTAGCAAAGATCGGGTTTGGGCTGGTGGCGATATAACTAGCGGGGCGGCTACAGTGATAAGTGCCATGGGAGCAGGTAAACGAGCCGCCGCTGACATCGATGCCTGGTTGAGGAGTTCTCGCTGAACGTAATATTTGGTAATTGAAGTTGATAAGAATCGAGGGGCAAGTTGTGACCTAGGTAGAAAATTTGGTCAGTTAAGTAAGCTGCAGGGAGCTCAGCAAATGTTTCAGATTATTTATCGGGAGACTTTAGCCGAGAAAATTCATCTGCTCAGAATTGAAGCCCCGGCAGTTGCCAAGAAGGCGCTGGCGGGGCAGTTTGCTGTAGTGAGGATTGATGAAAAGGGTGAGCGTATTCCTCTGACGCTCGCTGACTGGGATGAAAAGGAAGGCAGCGTCACCTTGGTGTTCATGGAAGTAGGAGCGACAACGTTCAGACTGGCCGCGCTGAAAGCCGGCGACTTCATTGCCAACTTTGCTGGTCCCCTCGGCACGCCATCTCATATTGACAAATTTGGCACCGTACTTTGTGTGGCTGGGGGGGTCGGTACTGCGGCAGTAGCGCCTATTGCCAAGGCACTGAGGGAAAAGGGGAACAATGTCATCTCCATTCTAGGGGCACGGAGCAGAAGCTTGCTCTTCTGGGAAGATAAGCTACGTAGTGTGAGCCATCAGCTAATAGTCACCACAGATGATGGTTCGTATGGCCGCAAGGGCTTGGTAACCGAACCGCTGAAGGAGTTACTTGAGAGTGCAGAGAAGATTGACCGCGTCATTGCCATCGGGCCGAGCATCATGATGAAATTCTCTGCGCTCACTACCCAGCCTTTTGGCGTGACTACTATTGTCAGTCTGAATTCAATAATGGTTGATGGCACCGGGATGTGTGGCTCCTGCCGGGTCTGTGTCGGTGGCGTAACGAAGCTTGCCTGCGTGGATGGGCCTGATTTTGATGGGCATCAGGTAGACTGGAATTTGCTGTTTGCCAGGCAGCGCAACTACCTTAAGCAGGAGAAGCGCTCTTATGAGTACTGGCAGGCCAAAATGAGCAAAGGCTCTTAAATAATGGGGGATTGAGCAGAATACATGGCTAAGGTGAATCTCAACAGAGAGCCAATGGCAAAGCAAGCCCCCGAAACGAGGGGCGAGAACTTCGATGAGGTTGCGCTGGGTTACACTGCCGAGCAGGCCAAAGCTGAGGCAAAGCGTTGTCTCCAGTGCCCCACCCATCCATGCACTCGTGGCTGTCCGGTGGAGGTAGATATCCCAGGTTTTATCAAGGCTATCCTTGATGACAATATGCCCGAAGCGGTGAGAATACTAAAGGATAGAAACAGCCTACCGGGCATCTGCGGGCGGGTTTGTCCACAAGAGACACAGTGTGAACAGGCATGTGTGCTAGCCAAGAAAGGAGCGCCTGTTGCCATCGGACGTTTGGAGCGTTATGCTGCTGACTGGGAGCGGGCCCATAAGGGGGCAGCGAATCCCAGAATAGACCCCCCCGGACAAACAGGTAAGCGCGTGGCAGTGGTCGGCTCAGGCCCCGCTGGGCTTGTTGCCGCTGCCGATTTGGCCAAGCTCGGCTATAACGTCACCATTTTTGAGGCACTGCATGTAGCTGGTGGAGTGCTGATGTACGGCATCCCCGAGTTCAGGCTACCCAAAGAAATCGTACAGGCCGAGATTGCCTATGTCGTTTCTCTAGGAGTGAAGATTGAGCTGGATTCGGTGGTGGGGAAGCTAGTGACACTCGATGAATTGCTGAAGGATGGCTACCATGCTGTTTTCCTCGGTACTGGTGCCGGGGCGCCTATGTTTATGAATATTCCCGGCGAGAACCTGAATGGCGTCTATTCAGCAAATGAGTTTCTAACCCGGGTTAACCTCATGAAAGCGTACCAGTTTCCCGAATATGATACACCAGTATTCGCGGGCAGAAGAGTGGCGGTTATTGGTGGGGGGAATGTGGCGATGGACTCAGCCCGATGTGCCCTCCGGCTTGGAGCTGACGAGGTTTACGTCATCTACCGCCGCTCGGAAGTAGAAATGCCTGCCCGTTTGGAGGAAGTTGAGAACGCCAAGGAGGAAGGGATTCGATTCAAGCTACTCACCAATCCCAAACGGTATATAGGCAATGACTTAGGCTGGGTAGTGGGTATAGAGTGTTACCAGATGGAGCTGGGTGAACCTGATGAGAGCGGCAGGCGACGCCCTATTGCCAAAGAGGGAAGTGAATTTACTTTGGATGTGGATATGGTCGTAGCTGCTTTGGGGACCCGCCCCAATCCCCTCATTGCTCAAACCACATCTGATTTGCAGACAACCAGGTGGGGCACGGTAGTCGCTGATGAGAGTACCGGCAAGACGATGAAGGACAAGGTGTGGGCTGGGGGGGATATAGTTACCGGCGCCGCTACGGTAATAAGCGCCATGGGCGCCGCGCGGCGGGCAGCAAGGGATATAGATGAGCATTTGAAAAGGTAGTGCCAGATGCTCTATACTGTGGCGTAGTTATTGCAGCCGTCTGCAAATACTACTATCAGGGTACAAGGTATCCGTGTTATTGAGCTGGTAACTGAGGGTGGGCTAAGACTACCCTTTGAGGAGGTGAGATGGAGGACTTTGAACCTAGAATAGTAGCTTTCTGCTGCAACTGGTGTTCTTACGCCGGTGCCGATCTGGCTGGCACTTCCAGGATGCAGTACTCTCCGGCTGTAAGGATAATCAGGGTGATGTGCAGCGGCAGGGTCAGTCCGCTCTTTGTCCTTAAGGCATTTAGCATTGGCGCTGATGGCGTCTTAATCCTTGGTTGCCATCCTGGTGATTGCCACTATATTGAGGGCAACTACAAGACACTGCGCCGCATCCCACTACTCAAAAGGGTATTGAATCAGTTGGGAATAGAGGAAGAGAGAGTCAGACTCGAGTGGATTTCTGCCTCTGAAGCAGCGAAGTTTACTGAGATAGCTAATAGTTTTACGCAGTTCATAAAGAAACTTGGCCCGATTTCCTCAGGCCATTTGAAGCAGAGTTCTGAGGAGGCAACGTATGGCTAAACTTAAGATAGCTCTCTACTGGGCGGCCAGTTGTGGCGGTTGTGACATTGCCACTCTAGCAATAGGCGATAAGATTTTGAAGCTAGCTGAGGCGGCCGATATTGTCTTTTGGCCTATAGGAATGGATTTCAAGTATGCTGACGTTGAGAAGATGCCTGATAAGAGCATTGACGTCTGTCTGTTTAATGGTGCTATTCGGACTTCAGAGAACGAACACATGGCTAAACTATTACGGGCCAAGTCCAAGATATTGGTTGCCTATGGCTCTTGCGCCCATGAGGGCTGTATCCCCGGACTGTCCAATTTCTACAACCGGCAGATGACATTTGACCGGGCCTATATAGAAACCCCATCCACTGATAATCCTAAGAGAGTTTTGCCCCAAACTAAGGTCAAGGTGCCTGAAGGTGAGCTTGAGCTTCCTGAATTCTACGACACGGTGCAGACTCTAGCTCAAACCGTAGACGTGGATTATTTCGTCCCCGGTTGTCCTCCCGAGGAGAGAACTACCTGGCTCGCTCTTGAAGCTTTGATTAGCGGCAAGTTACCACCGAAGGGCACTGTCATAAGTCACTCCGTAAAGGCTGTTTGCGATGAGTGCCCTCGTAAGAAGCAGGAAAAGAAGATTAAGAAGTTCTACAGGCCTTACGAAATAATCCCTGACCCTGAAATATGTCTGCTTGAACAGGGGTTACTGTGCTACGGCATAGCTACTAGAGGGGGCTGTGGCGCTCTCTGTCCTCAAGCAGGCATGCCCTGTACTGGCTGCTACGGGCCAGTAGAAGGAGTGACTGACCAGGGGGCTCACTTCTTGAGTGCCCTGTCTTCCATCATTGACTCCAATGACCCCGAAGAGATTCAGAGAATCATTGATGATATTCCTGACCCGGCAGGCACTTTCTACCGCTACAGTCTGCCGGATTCGTTGCTGAGGAGGGCGAGGATAGAATGAAAACAATAATGATTGATCCTGTCACCCGCCTTGAAGGACACGGCAAAATTGCCATCTTCCTCAATGATGATGGCGGGGTTGCTAACGTCTATTTTCAGGTTCCCGAGCTTAGAGGGTTTGAGAAATTCTCCGAGGGCCGGCCAGCTGAGGACATGCCCCAGATAACACAGCGTATCTGTGGAGTTTGTCCTGAAGCCCACCACATGGCATCGACTAAGGCTCTGGATGACTTGTTTCATGTTGCACCCACCAGTACTGCTAGAAAGCTCCGCGAGCTTCTCTACAGCTCTTTCTATGTCACCGACCATACTACGCACTTCTATATCCTTGCTGCCCCCGATTTTGTTATGGGTCCCGATGCGCCTGCTGCTGAGCGCAACATCCTGGGAGTGATCGCTAAGGTTGGGCTGGAGCTGGGAACTGCCGTGATCAGGACACGCCAGGAAAACCACTGGGTCATCCAAACAATTGGGGGACGTTCAGTACATCCCTGCTTTGGATTGCCTGGCGGTGTCAGCAAGGCAATAAATAGAGAGGAAAGAGCGAAGATAGAGGAAATAGCTAAGTCATCAGTGGAGTTCGCCAAGCTCTCGCTCAAAGTCTTCGATGACGTTGTTCTCAAGAACAAAGAGTACGCGGACATGGTGGTCAGCGATACTTTTACGCATCGAACTTATTCCATGGGGCTGGTTGATGAAAACAATAGAGTCAACTTTTATGACGGTAAGGTCCGCGTGGTTGATCCTGAGGGTAAGGAGTTCTGCAAATATGCCCCCCGGGAATATCTGGACCATGTGGCGGAACATGTGGAGCCCTGGACATATCTCAAGTTTCTCTATCTCAAAGAGATTGGCTGGAAAGGTTTTGTTGACGGCAAGGATAGTGGAGTCTATCGAGCCACACCTCTATCCCGGCTGAATGTTGCCGACGGTATGGCGACTCCGCTGGCCCAGGAAGAATATGAGAAAATGTATTTTACTCTTGGTGGCAAACCAGTCCACCACACTCTGGCAACCCACTGGGCGCGCTTGATTGAGCTTCTTTACGCTGCCGAGAGGATGCTGGAGCTCGTTCGGGATCCGGAGATAACCAGCCCGGATGTACGTAATATTCCTACAGCAAAGCCCGACGAGGGAGTGGGTATCGTTGAAGCCCCACGAGGCACTCTTACCCATCATTACATTACTGACGAAAGAGGGGTCATAAAGAAGTGTAACCTGATCGTGGGCACGGCCAATAACTATGCCGCCTTTTACATGTCGGTCAGGAAAGCAGCTGAAGACCTGATAAGGCCTGGCAAACAGATAACCGAAGGTCTGCTCAACCGCATCGAGATGGCCTGGCGTCCCTATGACCTCTGCCTTGCCTGTGCTACGCATTCTCTTCCCGGCCAACTGCCTCTGGAGGTGACCGTCTATGATGCCCGGGGGAATGAAGTTAAGAAACTGAGCCAGGGCATCTCTTAAGGGGTTCCGGCAAATCGGGATGAAAACCTTGGTTTTAGGGCTGGGCAATCCTATTTTGTCTGACGATGGGGTGGGGATTAGAGTGGCCCAAGAGGTAAGAAAGCAACTCAAGGATCCCCAGGTAACCGTAGCGGAAACAAGTGAAGCGGGCCTGCGTCTGCTAGATTCTGTGGTAGGCTATGACGAAGCGGTTATCGTTGATGCTATCCAAACCGAGAAAGGGAAAGCAGGCCAGATATATCGTATGAAGCCTGAAGAGTTTTGCCACGTGCAGCATCGTTCCTCACCTCATCAAATAGACCTGGCCACTGCTCTGGAGTTAGGCAAGAGGCTCAACTTGGCAATGCCTCGGCGAATCACCATATTGGCTGTGGAGGCAAATGATGTTGGCAGCTTCGGTGAGAAGTGCACGCCTGAGGTCGAGAGAGCGATTCCTCAAGCAGTCAAGATGGTGCTGGCAGAGTTGAAACGCCGGGCATCTTCCTGATGGCTGATTACACTCAAGAAGAGGACTCATTGCGGAGAGCCCGGTTTTGGAAGCAGTCTTACAGAGCGGAGGTCATGCTGGTTGCTCGGTTGCCAATAGCATAGGAACAAGCGAGGATTGAGAAGTGCTGTCGCAACACATACTCGTAGCTGTAGGAGCAGTCATTGAGGATGACAAGGGCCGAATTCTCCTGGTTAAGCACAAGCAGGAGAGGGGTGGTTACTGGCAGGGAAAGTGGATTTGTCCTGGAGGGAAACTTGAGTTTGGTGAGGGGATTGGGGAAGGCATTAAAAGAGAGGTTAGAGAGGAAACAAATCTGGAGGTGGAACTAATCAGACCTCTGGTCCCTTTCGATAGGGTTGTCAAGGGCGACGATGAAAATAGCTTGCATGTGATTTACATTGACTATGTCGCCAGGCCAGTTGGTGGGGAGCTTAAAGTAGGCACTGATGCTGGCGAAGCCTTATGGGTCAAGAAGGAAGACATCTCCAGGATATGGCAAGAGCTACATGAGGATACGCAAAGATTGCTCAAGATGGCTGGAATTAGATGATCATGCCTTAAACGCTATTTCTCGGCGACAAAGAGGCCGCTCTTACCTCCGCTCTTTCTTATCAGTCGGATCTGTCCAATGGTCATATTTTTGTCTATTGCCTTGCACATGTCATATATGGTCAAAGCGCTTACAGCCACTGCTGCCAGCGCTTCCATCTCGAATCCTGTTTTGCCTATCCCTTTAACGCTGGCGGTAATATCAACTGAGCACTCACTGGGACTGAGTCCCTGTGTATTGTCGGGGAGACAAAATTCGACTGCGACATGGGTGAGGTGAAGAGGGTGACAGAGAGGTATGAGACGGTAAGTCTCTTTTGCGGCCATGATTCCAGCCGTTTTTGCCACTGTCAAGACATCTCCTTTTTCTAGCCCCCCTTTACGGATAAGCTCTAAGGTTGTTGGCTTCATCTGCACTCTGCCCTTAGCTATCGCGTGGCGTTCTGTCACACTTTTCTGAGTGACGTCTATCATGTGAATTTGTCCTGATTCCATTGTCAACCTCCGATCTGTGACATGCTTCGCTTCACCACCCGGACAACGCCTTCTCCCAAATGATGCCGTTTCGGCTTGGAAGCTACCGCCTTTAGAATCAGGCGTTTTAGCTCATCTGTCGAGGCATTATTGCGTAGCGGCGCTTTGAGATCAATCTCGTTCTCTTCCAAAAGGCAGGGGCGTAGCTTACCATCCGGAGTAAGTCGCATCCGGTTACATCGGGAACAGAAAGAATGGTCGGTGAGCGGACTGATAAATCCGATAGTGCCTTTGGCTCCGGCCAGCCGGTAGTACATGGCGGGCCCGTTGCCGGTCACGGAAGCACAAGGCTCGAGCTTGTTGAGCAAGCTAATCCGTTGTCGCAACTCGTTAGAAGGTACGAAATCCGCCACGCCCTTGAAGGGCATAAGCTCGATGAATCGGACGTGCCACCCTTCTTCATAGGTCATCCCGGCGAAGTCCAGCACCTCGTCATCGTTTATGCCGCGCATGACCACTGTGTTTATCTTGACCGGGTCGAGGCTGGCCTTCTTCGCCGCCTCGATGCCTTCCAGAGCGGGTTTCAATTGTCCAAGGCGCGTTATGTAGCGGAATTTGTCGGGCTTTAATGTGTCTAAGCTCACGTTGACTCTAGACAAGCCCGCTTGCTTGAGTTCTGGGGCATATTTCTTCAGGACTGTCCCGTTTGTTGTCAAGGCTAGCTCTCCTATTCCGTCAATTTGAGAGAGCATCTTAATGAGCTTGGGCAAGTCAGCTCTGACCAACGGCTCGCCACCGGTGATCCTTATCTTGTTGATGCCCAGTTCTGCTGCTGCCTGGACAACAGTGTGAATCTCTTCGTACGTGAGAATCTCGCTGTGCGGCATCTGTGGCACACCTTCAGGCGGCATGCAATAGATGCAGCGCAGGTTGCAGCGGTCGGTAACCGAAATTCGGAGATAATTTATGCTGCGTCCGAAGGAATCAAGAGGTCCGGCCATTCTTTCTCTCCTTAGCTATAGTCACAAGTTTAACGCCTTGCAGCTGGCTGAAGATAGCACCTTGGCTGATAGAACTCATTGTCTTATCAGGTTCAATCACTTCCACTCCGGCAAGAATATCCACACCATAATCGAACAAGACCGGTGACAAAGGAGTGGTAGGCCCCACCATGACAACGAAGCTATTCTTACTTAGCTCCAGCAACCTGTCAATCGTGTGGTTTATGAATGAAGTCCCCGTGAGTCCAACCACATCGGCTTGAGGCAACACCTGTTCCGCTGCTTCTGCTGGCAATTCTCCCTCCTGAGGATTTTGCTCAATGACCCAGAGTGTCCTCGCTATGCCACGCAGCTCCGGAATCCAGGGGAAATGACCTACTACAGCTATGTTCTTGTCCTTACCCTTTGACGCCAGGACGGAAAAAGCGTTTTTTCTAACGCATCTAGCTTCATCGATATCTATCAGCGAATTAATGGCTGCCATTCCAATAGATGCTTCCAGAACATTGTCCGACCTGGCGTATTGCGCCAGCTCTAGTGCCGACAACTTGGTCAAGTTGCCAGCGTTTCTTACTGCTCTATGCTCCGGATGCGGTTCGTGAAAAGTGGAGGCCAGACCGCAGTGCCTGCTTAGAACAGCGATCCAGAACACGCAGGTGTGTACCTCGCGGACTACGCTGTCATTGCTTAGACTGGAGATCAAGTCATCCAGGGCTGCCGTTCTAAATCTCCTCCCATAATGCTACTTTAATCGAACAAGGCCCGTACTGAAGCAGGCAGATTTTCGGAGTGTCGCATATCGGCGGCTCAAGTCTTGGCTGGCCATTTTTCACTGCCATTACCTGCTTTGACGAAGAAGATAGTCTGGAGCACCGCAATCAGTAGAGATAACAAGAGAGCACCGTTAGAAGAAGGATACTGCCCGAGAGCCAGGCTTGATACTTGATATCTTCTCCTTTCCAAGCACGGGAGGCACAGCCATTTCTAACCGTACCCTCGAGGCTTTTCAGCCCACCGGCTGCTTGCCATGGACTCTCTTTAGGCAGGACAGCTCGGAGAGAGTTGACGTTTGGTTTGGGGGAATTATATCAAGCAGTTGCTAGTCGGGCAAATCTGACATGCCCGCGTAAATAGGGAAACAGTTGTCGAGCAAGGCAGCGGATTAGGTTTCTCTGGATTTCTTTTCCTCTGACGCAGCTTCTTTAGGAGCTTCGACCGCTTCCTCCGCCACCTCCGCCTCTACTACCTCTTCTACTACCTTCTCTTCTATCTTCTCCACAGGTCGTAGACCAATTTTCACAACAACCAGGTCCGGGTTGTTGAGAACGGTAATATCCTTGTCTACCGAGACATCTCTGACCCGTATTGTCTGATCTACCTCAGCCAGGGAGCTGATATCCACTTCCAAGCTGGTAGGAATTTTTGCCGGCAGGCACTCCACCGTTAAGGTCGCCAGCTCATGTTCCAGCATATTATCCTTGGACTTGAGGGCCGGCGCCTCTCCGACCAAGATAACAGGAACCTCCAACCTTATTTTCTCCTCCATTCTGACCTGGTAGAAGTCAACATGGACCAGTTCTCCCCTGCGCCAGTCTCTATCATATTCGCGAACCACAACGGTCCTGGGCTTTTTTTCCTTTGCGAGCTTTAGGCTGACAAGCCTCGTC
>CAZLAL010000016.1:0-6764 GCA_964557455.1 uncultured Dehalococcoidales bacterium | reverse complement strand
CCGAGCCCAGTCAGCAGTCATGGCATCCTCACTGGTTACTGCTCTAACGGCCACCAGGTAGCCATAGGTCCTGTAGTCGCCCATGACACCGACGCTCTTGACGTCAGTGAGCACTGCGAAGCTCTGCCAAAGCTCGCGATAAAGCCCGGCCTTTTTGATTTCATTCATCAGAATCCAGTCCGCGGCCCGCAGTATCTCCAGCTTCTCTCTGGTTACTTCGCCGATGATGCGAATCGCTAACCCCGGGCCGGGGAAAGGCTGCCGCCAGATCATATCTTCAGGCAAGCCCAGAGCCAGTCCTACCTGTCGAACTTCATCCTTAAACAAATATCTTACAGGCTCGATGAGGGTGAAATTCATCTTAGCCGGCAATCCGCCTACATTATGATGGCTCTTTATCTTAGCACTAGCCTTGGTCTCCGCGGACGTGCTTTCAATGACGTCAGGATAAAGAGTGCCCTGCGCCAGAAAGTCAATCTTACCTAACTTAGCAGCTTCTTCCTCAAAAATCCTGATAAATTCGTTCCCCACCAGGTGTCGCTTCTGTTCGGGATCGCTGACGCCTTTGAGGCGCTCCAGGAATCTATCAGTCGCGTCTACATAAACCACATCCATTTTGAGGTTACGTTTGAAGGTATTGAGCACTCTTTCAGGTTCATCCCGGCGCAGCAAGCCATTGTTAATAAATATGCAAGTCAATTTGTTGCCGATGGCACGGTCAATGAGCGTAGCAGTCACCGCTGAATCGACACCTCCAGAAAGAGCGCAGACCGCTCTCTTCCCCTTCACCTTCTCCTTGATCTTGTCTACGCTTTCAGCTATGAAGTTAGCCGGGGTCCAGTTGCCCTGGCAGCCGCATATCCGAAGTACAAAATTCTCAAATATGGTTTTCCCTTGAGGTGTATGAACCACTTCAGGGTGAAACTGCAGTCCGTAAATATTGTCATCGTTACCTACAACCGCAAATGGCGAATTCTCAGTATAAGCCAAGGTCTTAAATCCCGGGGGCAAGTCTATTATTTGGTCAGCATGGCTCATCCACACAGGAAGAGACGATGGAAGACCGGCAAAGAGATAAGAAGCCTCAGCACCTACGTGCAGAATTGCGTGTCCGTATTCGCGCTTTGTTCCCTGCGATACTTGCCCACCTAAGTCATAAACGATAGCAAACATCCCGTAGCAGATGCCCATTACAGGTAGATGACTCTCGTAGATATACGGCAAAGGCAGCGGAGCACCAGAGTCATAGACACTGGCTGGACCTCCGGAGAGGATGAATCCTCGTGGATTAAGCGGAGCTATTTGTTCCCAAGGCGTATCGTAAGGCAGAAGCTCACAATAGACATTGCATTCGCGTACCCGACGGGCAATCAGCATGCTATACTGAGACCCGAAGTCGAGTACTACTATAGTCTCAGGGTGGGTGGGGGCTAACTTGGGCTCAACTACAGGTTGCTCGCCGCGCAACTCTTTGGCCAGCCCCAAATAAGTAGAGACCTCAATATCATCGCTGGCAGCAATTCTGTGGCTTTCTGGTTTCTTTTTCATGGCGGACTTACGGGGACAAGTGCACTTAGCTTATCATTATCCACAACTATTATCAACAGAATTAGCTGAGCCTTTTCGCCGCATGACAAAGCCTGCCGCCGTAACTGAAGCCTCCTAATACGCAGTGTCTGAACAAAGCAACTTCTGACCCAGGCAAGCACCATGCTATACTAGCGATAAAGAAAAATGAATGTTTCACAACGGGAAATAGAGCAAGGAGCCACAATCCTGCAGAATGGCGGGGTGATCGCCTTTCCCACAGATACGGTCTATGGTCTGGGAGCTGATGCCTTCAATACCAGAGCCGTGGAAAGGATTTATAAGATAAAAAGCCGACCCAAAAATCAGCCATTCCCAGTGCTCATTGCTGATGTCAGGCAATTGACTACCCTAGCTGGGCCGATACCAGAAATTGCCCGGTTTTTAGCAAGGCAGTTTTGGCCCGGCGGGCTAACTCTGGTTTTAGCAAAAAAAGACTCCCAGCTTCCCTACCTGGCCTCAACCCCGACCATAGCAGTACGTATACCAGCCCACCCTGTTTGTTTGGCGCTCATCCGTCACCTGGGGAATCCCTTAATCGGAACCAGCGCCAATGTTACCGGCCAACCACCTGCGTTAACTGCTGAAGAAGTGGAACACCAGTTGGGAGGAAAAATCGACTTCGTAATAAATGGAGGCAGATGCCCTGGTGGCAAAGAGTCCACAATAGTGGATGTTACCCGCGAACCGCCAACAATCCTGCGTGAGGGCATCATACCCTCGTACGAAATTCACAAGACTCATAAGAGATACTTGGAGGTAAAATGAGCAGCATTGCTATCGGTTGTGACCACCGCGGTTTGGCTTTAAAGGAGCTAATCATGCGCTTCTTGCCAAGCGAGGGTCATACCTGTCAGGACTTTGGTTGTTACAGCACCGACCCAGTGGACTATCCGGACATCGCTCAGGAAGTTGGCCTGGCAGTAGCGAAGGGCAGTTTTGATTACGGCATTCTGATATGCAGCACGGGCATAGGCATGAGCATAGCTGCCAACAAAATAAAGGGCATAAGAGCCGCCCTGTGCCACAACGCATTTACGGCCCAGCGAGCTCGCCAGCACAACGATGCTAATGTACTGTGCCTTGCAGGAGAGCGTATCAATCGGAAGTCGCTTTTGGAAACCGTCAGAGTTTTCGTGACCACCGATTTTGAAGGCGGCCGACATGCGCGCAGAGTGAATAAAATACGAGCTCTGGAAGACGCCCTTTCACAGTAACAGCCTTCGTCCTCAACAGATACAAGCTGAGCGCCAGCTATTTCGCCAGGTCAGGTTACATATCGACTTCTTAGGTCACGGGACAACTTGGCTGTCAATTCCAGTGCCTGATCTGCCGCTTCCGGCGACAAAGTTCCCAGGCCGCAGGAAGGAGTAACCAGCCCTTGAGCTATAACCTGCTTGAATCTGACGCCATCTCTCGTGAAGGGAGCGATGGTTTCCTGCAGACGGTCACGAAGACTGGACAAGGATTCTCCAGCCAAAGCTTCTTCATCGTTAGGCACTATCCCCCAAGCGATGTTACCACCACGCTTAAGAAAGGACTTGACCTTGTCGGAGTGAGTGCTTAAAGAAGAGGCATAATTATAGGCATCGAAGCTGAGAATATCGATTTCGCTGTCCAGAAGCACTGACCAATCTGTGTTTCCACAGCAATGTACCCCCTTCGTACCTTTAATTCCCCCGAATACTTCTCTGAGCAGAGCGGGCACCTTTTCTTCCGGAACAGGAGTAAACACCGAGCCCAGGGAGACTAAATAGGGCTCGTCAACAAAAATAATGGTGTTAAGCGATACTTGCCTCAAGATGTCCTCCTGCCAGGCAGCCTTTAGCCGCAGGAACTTAGCTGCCGTTTCCGCCAACGTCTCATCATAGAGGATGCCGAGCCCGTCCTGGCGAGTGACTGACAGTCCCCAAGTCACGGGGCCTGTTACCTGCCCCTTGACTATTTCACTACCGGCCGCTCTGGAGAGGAAGGTATAGAGCCCGGCGGCATATTGGCTGGAAACGCCATATTTATGAGCATTCTCCTCTTCACAATCAATGTGTATCTGTTCTAGTTCACTGTCGAAATTGGTTGAGGGCTCAATATGAATTTTCCCTTCTTTCATGACTGCCCCCGGAAAACCTTCGCTGAATTGAACAACCATGTTTTCTTGAGGAGCCCGTCTGGGTAGTTGCGGCCAGGCGGGAATATCAGGAAGATACTCCAAGACCTTGGAGCAAGCCACATCAGGACTAACATCAGGCATGCTGCCGATGCCTGTAGCTAAAAATCCAAACTCAAGCTTACTCGACATATCCTCACCTCCCTAGATACTTCCCGATCAACAAATCGAGTTCCCTCCTTTTTTCTTCCGGTATGTATTCCGCCGCAGTGGCTATAGCATTTTCAAGCGCGTTGGCGCAGACACAATCACGCCTCTCCGGTATGGAAGGTATTAGAGATTTCAAGATTCTCTTGACAGTTTCAACGCCGACCCGCAGGTTGGTCAAGATCATATCCGTATTCACCGATTCGTGACTGCTGTGCCAGCAGTCATAATCGGTAACAATAGCCAGCGTGGCGTAACATATTTCCGCCTCCCTGGCTAACTTAGCTTCAGGCAAGACTGTCATGCCAATTAAGTCAGCACCCCACGAGCGGTGCACCTCCGACTCAGCCTTCGTGGAGAACTGTGGGCCTTCCATGACCAGATAAGTACCGCCTTTACGCACCTTAGCCCCAACATTAGTGCCTGCTTCAAACACGAGTTGAGTCAAAACAGGACAGAAAGGCTCGGCAAACGAGACATGCGCTACGATCCCGCCCGTGAAAAAAGTATTGGCTCTCCCTTTCGTAGCATCAATTAGCTGGTCCGGAATGACTATGTCCAGAGGCTCTATACCCTCCTTGAGGCTGCCCACGGCACTCACTGAGATAATCCGTTCCACCCCCAGAGATTTCAGGGCATAGATGTTAGCTTTCGCGGGTAGCTCACTCGGACTTATTCGATGTCCTTCACCATGTCTGGGCAGAAAGGCTACCCTCACTCCTTCCAAGGTGCCCATAACGATGGTATCGCTG
Source organism: uncultured Dehalococcoidales bacterium (assembly GCA_964557455.1). GTDB lineage: Bacteria > Chloroflexota > Dehalococcoidia > GIF9 > AB-539-J10 > RBG-13-51-36. The sequence continues at coordinate 2,114 of CAZLAL010000016.1, read as the reverse complement.
GGCTCGCCAAAGGGCGTACTAACCTTCACCTCTTCCATCGCCATCATCCCTTCCATGTTATAAAGCCCACTTCCGCCAATGATGCCGACTCTTGCTCCTTGCATTTAGACTCTCCTGCTCGCGAACTTGGCGAGTGATTATAGCACAAGAAGGCGCTTCGACTTAGCCAGCACTGATCATAGGCCGGTTCAAGCGAAAAAAGTGACATGTCTCTTCGTCCTATCTGAAATAACACAGTCAGCACCATGACACACCGCCTAGATACTCCCTTTCATATGTGCTATAATCCACTTTCCACATATACAAAGGCAAGCATATGTGCTTGAGGCATCAACCGTAGTCAATCTATCATGCATTAGCGGCGATTTTTCGCTTTGCGGTGAAGCCTGGCGTGTTGCCATTGTGTGCGGCGACTCAGTGTAGAGTGTTACATACAAGGAGGAAAGATGGAATTGCTCAAAAGACTCTCTGAGACTCCGGGAATCCCTGGAAGAGAGGAGGCGATTCGGGTCATCGTTCGAGAAGTGCTGACCGACCATGTGGACGATATCAGTGTAGACCGCCTTGGAAATGTTATAGCCCACAAGAGTGGCGCTGGCCCGAAAGTGGTCATAGCGGCACACATGGACGAGATTGGCTTTTTTGTATCCCACATAGACGAAGAAACAGGATTCCTGCGCATCGACCCAGCGGGCGGCTTCGACCCTCGCACTCTAATCGCCCAGCGGGTGAGCGTCCACACTCGAGGCGGCGATATTTACGGTCTCATCGGCATTAAGCCCGTTCACGTTCTCACGGAAGAAGAACGAAAGAAGACGCCTGAGCTAAAAGACTTATTCGTTGATATCGGCCTGTCCGGCAATGAGGCCAAGGAACGGGTGCGGGTAGGTGACTCGGTGACCCTGGTACAGACATTTGCTGATCTGGGGAATCTGGTCACTGGCAAGGCGCTTGACGACCGGGTGGGCATGTACGTAGGAATTGAGGCAGTGAGAAGAATGGGAAAACATAAAGCTGACGTTTACTTTGTAGCAACAGTCCAGGAGGAAGTCGGCCTCAGAGGAGCCCGGACATCCGCGTTCGCGGTCGCCCCTGACATTGGAGTAGCTCTGGATACGACCATCGCTTGTGATATACCCGGCGTGCCAGCTCACGAACAGATAACACGTCTCGGCAAAGGTGTGGCCATCAAGGTGAAAGACTCGGCATCCATCTCTCATCCCGGCCTTGTGCAGTTCCTGGTGAATCTAGCAGAACAGCGCAAAATCCCCTATCAGCTCGAAATCCTGCCGCGGGGAGGCACAGATGCTGGAGCAATCCAGCCTGCCCGGGAGGGCGTAGCGGTGGTCACCATATCTATCCCTAGTCGCTACGTTCACACGGTGGTGGAGGCGGCTCATAAGGATGATATCCAGGCCGCGATCAGCCTCCTTGTCGCTTTCCTCGAGACCTGTCACAAGGCTGACCTCCAGCTATAAGGCTCGCGGTATCTACGTAGCGACAGTCCATGGTCCTCCATCTGTGCGCGTTCTTCTTAGTTTTGTCTCAGAGAAAAAACTACCCCCTGCTTCTCCTCCTCTCTTCCTACCTTTCCTTCCTCTTCAAGATATTTCAGATGAGCCATAGCCTCCCCAAAAGCAAACAACTTCTGTGTTAGAGGAAACAAATCCCAAGATTTATAGCCTATATCCCAAGTCATTTGCGCTGCCACCTGGAAGCCATTCTGTTTACCCATCTTCAGAATAGAGATGACCTCCTTGAGCCTCATTTCATGGTGCTGCCTCAACTGTCGAATTCTCTCTTTATGGTCCTTAAACATACGCCTGTGACCGGGCAGCACAAGTTCTACGTCCAAGTTGTAGACTTTGTCCAAGCTGGTCAGGTACTCTTTTAATGGATTGCGTTCCTCAGCGGAGAGGGTGATATTGGGAGTTATGTCGACAAGTATGTGGTCACCGCCTACGAATATCTTCTTGCTGGGCTCATAGAGGCAAATATGACCCGGGGTGTGCCCTGGAGTCTCAATACATTGGAATACATAATCCCCGATGCTTATAGTATCACCGTCCCCTAAGACATCCAGGTTCAAGGAATTACTCGGGCTGTATCTGCGA
>CAZLAL010000015.1:0-3404 GCA_964557455.1 uncultured Dehalococcoidales bacterium | reverse complement strand
CCAGTACTGAGTGTATTCCTGCCAGTCTGGCATTGTGAAACAAAGTCGTGAGTAATTGCAGGATATGCCACGAAAGGGGTGACCGCTATGGAAGTTAAGAAGGTAGGCGTAGTAGGCTGTGGGTTTATGGGTTCTGGTATTGTTCAGGTCTGTGCTCAGTCCGGGTATGAAGTGGTGGTTGTAGAAATCAACGAACAGATCCTCAGCACCGGCATAGCCACAACAGAATATTACGTGAGGCGGGGTGTGAAGCAGGGCAGAATATCTCAACGCGATAAAGACTTGATTATGTCTCATATCAAAGGAAGCCTCACTAAAGAGGATCTTAATGACCGCGATCTGGTTATAGAAGCTATTCCGGAGGATATGGAACAGAAAAGAAGGATCTTTGTCGATCTAGACAGAATCTGTCCCGAACACACCATACTCTGCACCAACACATCCTGTCTGTCCGTTACAGAGCTTGCTCGAGCAACCAGCCGTCCGGACAGGGTCATTGGCACACACTTTCTCTCCCCGGTGCCGCCGAGCAGACTACTCGAGATTGTCAGGGCTGACACGACCAGTAAGGAGACACTAAAAACAGTAAAGGATTTTGGCCGCTCACTGGGAAAGGAAATCCTTGTCGCCAGAGATACTCCCGGGTTCATTTTTAACTACCTGCTGTTGGCATTGACGGGAGCTGCCGTCCGCCTGTTGGAGAATGGAGTAGCCAGCGCAGAGGACATTGACAAGAGTATGACCCTTGGGCTAGGTCATCCCATAGGTCCACTGGCCCTGGCCGATTTCAACGGCCTGGACGTTGGCTATATGGTAAGCCGTGCCATGTCTGAAAGGAGTAAGGACCCCTGCCTTGCTCCCTCCGCTATTTTGAAGGAACTGGTTGAGTCTGGTCGTTTGGGACGGAAGACAGGTGAAGGCTTCTACAAGTACAGAAAAAAGTAGGCGCGCCGAAGAAAGCTAGCTCAGATCCCCAAGCTTCGTTTCCAGATTTTTTTGTCTCAAGGATACTGTTAAGTCTCCTCGAGTTCTCTCTATAATAGCCCGTGTTGCGTCTGTAGTTCGCCTCAAGCCATGAGCCAGCAATTCAGGGAAGTCCATGGTCATCAATATTCCATATATTTCATCCATCACAGTGAGTAATTCCTCGCAACGAGAAAAATCATCTCGCCTTAGACTATCCAATATATACCTGCGCAGCTCCCCCACCGATTCGCCTAAGCCATCAAGGTAAGCAGCATTGCTTACGCCCAGCGCTCTCGGCTTTGGCAAATCCTCGCCAGCAATCAGCGCCAAGGTTATATATCCTTCAGCAAACTCCTTTTGAGCGTCGTGAATGAAACCCGAATGCAGCAGCTTTTCATGTCTCGCCAGGTTGCGATTTAGTTCTTGGACCAATTCATGGGCTGAACCAAGAAGTTGCTTTGCCTTGTCATGGTCCTGGCGATGGACGGCACGTATGGCATCCGAACTATAGCGGATGACCTGACGACAACTACGTAAGGCTTTTTCTCTCGCTTCGTCTTCAGCGGCAAAGTAGGGACGAAGTTTAGCTGCGACTCTCTTTAGCTCTTCTACCGGTCTTGACATTTCCTTTTGCCAGCTCCGTCTTTGCGGCCAATTTCCGCACGGCACCTCTGACGTCTTCCTCACCTAAGGCAGCACTAATCACAGCTACGGCATCAGCGCCAGCAGCTACTACTTCACCGATATTATCTCGATTTATGCCACCGATAGCCACAAGGGGTATGGACAGCTTCCGCTTCAGTTCTCTGACTATATCCACTCCAATTACGGTGGCTTCCTTCTTCGTAGCTGTGGGGAAAATAGAGCCGACGGCAATGTAATCCGCTCCTCCCTTTTCAGCTTTTGCGGCTTGAGACAGCGTGTTGACGGAATAGCCAACTATTTTATCTATAGGCAATTGCCTGCGGACTACGGACAACGGTAAATCATCTTGCCCGATGTGAAGTCCATCAGCATCAGCAGCCAAAGCTAAGTCGAGATAGTCATTTATCATAAACAGAACGCCCGCATCATTACAGAGCTTCTTGAGCTTCTGGGCTACAAGCAGCAGTTCTCCTTTCTTGCTTTGCTTATCGCGGAGCTGGAGCACACTGGCACCTCCCTCAGTAACCTGGCCAGCAATATCGAGCTCATCCCGGCCAGCCAGAAATTGCCTATCTAGAATAACGTAGAGCCCTGATATCTTTCTTGTCTTATCTCTCCGTGACGTTCGTGCAATCAAGTCCCGCTCCAGGGTGTAAAGGGTGAACCTTGCCTGCTCAAAGCTGGCCGGATTGAGCACTGGACTTAGCTCTGGCAATTTCGCTAACTCCTCTATCACGCGAAGAGACTCTTCCACCCTTTTAGCATTGGCACTAACCAAATCCAGCAGGCCCTGCGCTCTCGTCGTTTTTGTGCTAGTCTGCCTGTCTTCCCGGAGGACAGAGAGAGAGTGACCAACATCATGCTCGGAGTTCCTTTGAGACAAGAGCCCGACGCCCAGCGGTCTAGTCTGCTGAGCTAAATAGTGACGTAGAGTTCTTAGCCGCCCGCTCAGGCCGGCATCATTGAGAAGAAAGCGCGCGACATCCTCCAGAACCCGCAAACCTTCGCTGGCGCGGTTCAGATTGGCATCAATCATACGCAGCGGTTGGCGAGGCACTTTCCAGGTCCTTCAGCGGCTCAGGTAACACGCCTTCCCGGGCTGCTTGTATCTCCTCATGAATCTGGTGCGGCATCTCCTCTCCCATGTCCCGAAACTTCTTTTCCACCCAGCGCCCGATATTCCGGGGGTCTTTGTAATAATCCTCACTGGGATGCATTGTAGGGTCGCCGCTTTCATCCCATACCGTCTTCAACGATTTATGATAGGAAAACCCAGACACAATGCGAGATAAGTTGGTATTCCCACAGGATGGACATTTGGGAGTGAACGGAGCCGAAATGTCCCTAACTAAAAACGACACCCTTCTGTGGCATCTGTGACAGACAAACTCATAGATTGGCATGGAAGACCTTCTCGCTCAAGCGCCCTCGGACTTGCCTTTCCCCTGACCAGTGAACTCTCTTCTTTTTTCTGCTATCTGAGTAGAGGGCCACTCGCCTCTCTCCATCCTTTCGGTGATTTCCTCAAACTCCGCAGGGGCTTTTTCGCCGCTACTCATTTTCTTGTTCCATTCCGCAATTGCCCTCGGGTCATTGTGCATCATACCCTGAGTCAGCTGGCGATCAGACAATATGTCTTCATAAGCATCCATGTAGGTTTTCCGCACGGAAAAAGTGGAGAATATCCGCTTGAGTCCGCTGCTGCCACAGCGGGGACAAGGTGGGGGCGGCACAGAAGAGCTCTGCTGATATAAACTAACAACCCGGCGACAGGAATCGCACCAATACTCATA
>CAZLAL010000014.1:0-3415 GCA_964557455.1 uncultured Dehalococcoidales bacterium | reverse complement strand
TAGACGTTCTGCTCACTATGGGGGCCAGGCTGAAAATAGATGATGAGCGTCTGGAGGCTGGTGAACCCTTGGCCGACATTGTGGTAGAATCTAGCGACTTAAAGGGGATAGAGATCGGCGGTGATATTATCCCTCGTCTAATTGACGAAATTCCTGTGTTAGCTGTAGCTGCCTGTGTTGCCAGGGGGAAGACTGTGATCAAGGGTGCCGCGGAGCTAAGAGTAAAGGAATCAGACAGGATAGCGACCGTGGTAACTGAGCTTTCCCGTCTAGGTGCTAAAATTGAGCCTTTGCCGGATGGGATGGTTATCTATGGCGGTGCTCGCCTGTCAGGCGCAGTGGTTGACAGCCATTTCGACCATCGGTTGGCGATGAGCCTGGCAGTAGCCAGTTTGGTGGCTAGAGGAGAAACGGCCATCGAACACGCCCAGGCGGCGGAGGTATCATATCCTGCCTTCTGGCAAGCTTTGCAACAAATAACACGGTAAGTCTCGAGCAATGCTGGAGCGCTTTATTTAGGAGGTAGAGCATGTGCACTGAATTGGTTCACGTCGGTTTTGGCAATGTCATCGCTGCGAATAGGGTAGTTGCTCTCCTCTCCGTAAATCAACAGCCAGTAAAGCGGCTTATACGGGAAGCAAGGGAAAAGAGCATGTTGATTGATGCCACTCATGGCAGAAAAGCCAATACCGCTGTGCTTTTTGACACCGGTTACATAATGCTGGCTGCCGTGACGGCGGAAACCATCGCTCATAGACTAACCACTACATCCGTACCGTCTAAGGAAAAAATTGAGCTGGGGAGTATCTAATCGCAGATCCCAGTGGAGGCTGCGAGCAAAGACAGGAAACAACAAGGGCTCTCACCCCGTACTTGTTGTTCTTTCCGGACCTTCGGGGGTGGGCAAGGACGCGGTGCTCTCCAGAATGAAGGAGTTGGGCCGCCCCTTTTATTATGTAGTTACCGCTACTACACGTCCCAAGCGTACCGAGGAGAGAGATGGTGCGGATTACCATTTCCTGTCACAGAAGGAATTTCAACAACTGATAGACAAACAGCGGTTTCTAGAGTGGGCTGTTGTCTACGGTAACTACTATGGTGTGCCAAGAGACGAAATAAGTTCGCCCCTGTCCAAAGGCCTGGACACGATAGTAAAAGTAGATGTTCAGGGCGCTGCTACTATCAAGAAAGTCCTGCCTCAAGCAGTATTTATCTTCCTTATGCCTCCTTCGCTGGAGGCACTGCGGAAGAGGTTGAGAAGGCGGCGCAGCGAGTCGCCAAGAGATCTAGCCATAAGACTGGAAACGGTTAAGGAAGAAACAAGGAGCCTGCGACTTTTCGATTACGTGATAATCAGCCGACAGAACAAGCTTGATCAAGTTGTATCTGAGATAGACGCTATCATCTCCGCCGAGAAATGCCGTGTGAAGCCTCGGATTGTGAGGCCATAGCGTCGTGGTGTTCGCAGAAATTGGCTCCACCTTTGACAATGCCCCAACTTCGTTTCTACAATAGATCCCAGAATGAATGTAGCAGGGCAGCTTTATAGGTTGCAGCAGCTTGACCTGGAGCTCGAAAGAAAGCAACAAGAGCTAGACGAGATTGAAAATAAGCTGAGCGACAATAAAGCGTTGGTGGCTGCCGAAGCGGAAGTTGCCTCACAAAAAGGACAACTGGAAGAAGCGAGAAAAAGGCAAGAGGGCTCTGAATGGGAATTGGAGGATCTGCAAGAGAAAGCCCAGCAGATTGACGGCAAGCTCTACGGCGGCAAGACCAAGGACCCCAAAGAATTGGTCAATCTGGAAAAAGAGGGTAAGGCCCTTAGGAGTCAGATTAAGGTGAAAGAAGATGCTCTCTTAGGGTTGATGGGTGAGGTGGAGGACATAGAAGCTAAGGTAAGAACCACTGCCCAAGAGATTGAGCAATTGAAGCGGGAATGGGAAGAAAGACAAGAGACGCTGGGACCCAGGAGAGGCGAGATTGAAGCCCTGCTTGCTGAGCTCCGTGCAGAGCGTAATGGGCTGGTGCAGCAAATTGCCCCTGAAGCCCTAAGCATTTATGATCGCATCAGGCTAACAAGAGTAGAGGCTGTAGTCAAAGTAGAGAGAGGAAGATGCTTGGGGTGTCACATCACTGTATCTACAAGTCAATGGCAGAAGGCCAAAGCCGGTGTTTTAATCCAATGCGATAACTGCGGCCGGATACTATACTTGGACTGATTCATACCGAATCGTGTTCACTTCAATACATTTTTAGGTAATCTCATGAACCATTTTGTAGTTCTCATGGAGGCAAGGTTCTTTGCCATTGACAACTTGGCTATAAGGGGCTTAATCTATATGTGCTTCGAGATGTCCTCCAGGATGCTGTCTGAATGCGGAGCGGGGAATTTGGCAGAAACAGGGGGGCAGCGTCACACGAATACAGATAAGGGAGATTGCAGTTCGTGGCTGGCATTATCTCATACGGCGCTTACATATCCTTATGGCGGCTCTCTCGGGATGCTATCGCCAGGGCTTGGGAGAGCGCCCGGATCGGGGGTGAAAGCAGCGTAGGCAGCAATGGACGAAGACACTGTCACCATGGCAACTGAGGCTGCCACTGACTGTCTGGCTGGTTTGAGATGGGAGCAGGTGGATGGCTCACATTTCGCTTCCACGACCGCGCCCTATAAGGAGAAGGAGTGTTCTACTTTGGCGGCAATGGCTGCCGACCTGAAACCAGAGGTTATTACCGCCGATTTGGGCAGTAGCTTGAGGGCGGGAACGGCAGCACTTAGAGCAGCCCTTGATGCCGTAGCCAGCGGCTCTGCCAGCCAAATATTGGTGGCTGCCTGTGATTCCGAATGGGTTATCCACGGTCAAACCATGAACAAGTCTTGGTAGATGCTGCGGCAGCCTTGTTGATTGGCAATACTGCGGAACCGGTCGTAGTAGCGGAAGCCAGTTATTCCTCATCTAACGGACTGTATGACGTGTGGAGACCGGACAACGATGTTTATGTTCAGTCTTGGGAATAGCGCTTTATCTACGAAGCCCTATGAAGGTGCGGGCATGTATAAAACTACTCTGGGAAATGTCGGCCTATCAGGTGAGATACCGAGATGAAAGGACGAGCCATGAGAAAGAAAAAGTGGCACAAGGTGCCGGGATTTGGTTTCAAGGATATTATTTATGAGAAGAGGCCCGGAGTAGCCAGAGTGACTATAAATAGACCGGAGGCATATAACGCTTTTACTACCGCCACCCAGGACGAATTGATAAAGGCTTTCGAGGATGCGGGAAACGATGCTGCTGTAGGTGTGGTAGTGCTTACTGGCGCTGGCGACAGGGCATTCTGTACCGGCGGTGATGCCAAGGAAGCAAAAGCTGGCTATCGGAAAGGAATGTTGGAAAAAGACTTGATGGTCAAAACC
>CAZLAL010000013.1:0-7909 GCA_964557455.1 uncultured Dehalococcoidales bacterium | reverse complement strand
CCCCCTTGGGGCAGGTCTATGACGAAGGTCGGAATAGCCAGCCCCGATGTGTGCCCGCGCATTCCTTCGATTATCTTTATACCCGTCTCTACGGGTGTGCGCAGGTGTTCGGTGCCCTGTACCTCGTCACACTGGTAGAGATAATAGGGACGTACCTTTATCTTGAGAAGTCCATGGCTCAGTCTGGTCTGAGCCTCAACACTATCATTAATGCCGCGCAGAAGAACAGTCTGGTTGTTTACGGGAACACCGCTCCGTAGCAGGTGGTCACACGCCTCAGCAGCTTCGGGGGTGATCTCCTGAACATGGTTGAAGTGCGTATTAAGCCATATCGGCCCGTACTCAGCGAGCATGCTACACAATTCGTTGTCTATGCGCTGGGGCAGCACCACAGGGAACCTACTGCCAATACGGATGATTTCAATGTGATTTATCTTTCTTATGCGGCTGATGATATTCTCGAGGTGGCGGGTAGAAAGTGTCAGAGGGTCACCGCCGGAGATGAGAACGTCCCGGACAACCTTGTGCTTTGTTAGATAGTCTACAATGGCTTCGACTTCGGCAGCGGACCGCACCCAACCGCCATTGTGCCATTCTCTCTTACGGGTGCAGTGTCGGCAGAGCATGGGGCAGATGTCAGTCAGCAATATGAGTACCCGGTCGGGGTAGCGATGGACCAAACCGGGGACCGCTTCGTCGTCCTTCTCTCCCAGAGGGTCTTCTCTACCCATCGATCCCATAGTCATTTCCAGAGGCGAGGGTATCGCCTGTTGTCTTATCGGGTCATCGGGGTCATCAGGATTGATGAGCGATAAATAGTAAGGAGTTATAGACATCGGATAGCGCATGGTTACTAATTTGAGTTGCGCCTGTTCTTCGGCGGATAGGGGAATGAATTGGGCTAATTGCTCGACGCGGGTAATTCTGTTGCGGAACTGCCACTTCCAGTCGTTCCAGAGGCTGTCTGGTACGTCTCTGAAGAATCTGTGCCTGGAGGTGGCTATCTTACCAGGGGGTTCCTCCTCTGGGTCATCGCAGATAGTGCTCTTGCTGGGAGGTTTCCCTTCAGCAGCGCTGTCACTATGGCCTTCCAGGGAATATTGCTCTCGTTCATGTGTCGATTGGTTTTCGAGCTTTACCAGCGGACTTTTCACTTAGTTTGTGTTTCCTCCTTTACAGACATTTGTAATTGATTTCGTGTTCCTTATGCGCGGATTTTCAGGACATAGATGAACTACTTGACCTGTATTTCTTGTCATGTTATAATATACCTGTTTCCATCTACATGTAATGTATTTCTTGACTTTATTGTACAACCCTTGTGGAAGTTGTCAAGGGGTGTTAGCCTTAGGTGGAGGAATTCTGTGAAAATATTTTTTGTGGAATGGAGTGAGGGTGGTTTCGGTAAGGAGATGTGAACATGGCGGGCTGGAAGTTTGTTACAAACCATGCGCTAGTTCTTTGCCAGATTGCTCAGCAGCCCCGGATTACCATCAGGGAGCTTTCTTTAACCATAGGCATTACTGAGAAGGCGATACACAGAATAATCAGTGACCTTGAAGCTGATGGCTACGTTACTAAGATAAGAGAAGGCAGGCGTCTCAGGTATCGAATCAATCCTGATTTGTACCTCCCCGATGAGATGCTGCAGGACAAGGCTGTCGGTGACTTCTTGGAGGTACTTGGCTGGAAGAGGCGGCGTAGGACAATAAAGCAGAGAGAGCTGGTTGCTTTCTGAGGCACAGCTGAACCCTGACGAAGCTACATCGATTAGTCACTGTTTCATAGCCGGTTGCATAGCGGACATTGTGCAGGTCCTCTTAGCGCAGCCTTCCTCGAGCTAGCGAGGCAAATATGCCGGCGAAGCAGAGCATAGCGGAAATTATGAACGATGCTTTCATGCTCTGCTGAAAGAGCGGGTAGTATTCAGGCGTAATCTGAACTCTCCCCATGTAGAGAGCAAACATCAGCATGGCGATTCCCATGCTGAATGACATGCCTACCTGTCGCATCGTTGCTTGCGTTGCTGCAGCTACCCCGTAAGCTGTCTTGGGTGCAGAACTCATAACTGCGTTGGTATTAGGAGACGAAAAGAGAGCAAAGCCGAAACCAATCACAATCAAATTGCCTATAATTAGCCCCAAGGGGGTCGCTTTATTCAGAAATATGAAGACTACTAGTCCCACTGTAGTCAATGCCATTCCAATTGAGGCGATTAACCTTGGTTCAAGCCTGTCTGAGAGTCTACCAGCAAGCGGTGAAAAAATGGCCTGCGTGGCGGGCATGGCAACCAGAATGAAACCGGCCTCTTGAGGGTCGAATCCTTTCAGATACTGCAGGTAAAGACTTATGAGGAAAGACACAGCAAACGTAGCGCTGTAATTGATCAATGCTGCCAGGTTGGAAAAAGTAAAAGTCTTGCTGTTCTTGAACAGGCTGATGTCCAAGACCGGACTTCTTGTTCTCATTTCCCACCTGACGAATGCGAAAAGAGCCATTATGCCTGCGACAATCAGGCAGGCTCCCAGCCAGATTCCTGCTGTCTCCTGCATAAGTGTAAAGCCGTATACCAGTGCTACAAGCCCAAAGATGTAGATTGCGGAGCCCGCGAAATCAAATCTCTCGCCCTTTGCTCCAATCCACTCACCTTTTAGCTTCCAGAGAACGACGCCGATAACTGCCAATGCCAGAAGTGCACTCAGCAGAAAGATGCTCCTCCAGCCAAGATGCTCTGTGAGAGCACCTCCCAGGACCGGGCCCAGGGAAAGGCCAATATATGTTGCTGCCACATTTATTCCCAGGGCTTTCCCTCTCTCACTGGCAGGGAATACCGTAATGAGCAATGCCACAGTTGTTGCAGCCAACATGGCACCGCCGATTCCCTGAAAAACCCGGAAAGAGAGAAGTATGGCAACAGAGTCTGCCATCCCCGCAAAGAAAGATGAGATTGTGAAGATGACTATGCCCCAGGTGAAAATCCTTTTTCTGCCGTATATGTCGGCTACCTTGCCGAAGGGAACAAGCAAGGTTGCCGAAGACAGGAGGTAGGCGGTGGCAATCCAACCTAATGTGACTGCATCCACTGACAACTCTTTGCCGAGTACAGGGAGAGCAATGTTCACAGCTGAACTCATGAAGGTGAAGATGAACGAGGCTGTCGTGGTGATGAGAAGTACGACTCCTTTGCTGGTAGCCTTGCCCACAGGCTCAATCATAGTTAGCCAGTTTAACCTATTGAGTGAGAGCTCTTCTAGCCCTCGTGGCTAAGCAGTTCGCCAGACAAAAGTTGCCTTAGCCGGAGTAGCACTGTAAACTTCTACTTCCCTGTATTGTTACACGAGGCAACGTAGGAGAGCGCGACAATGTTCTCTACCAAGGCCGGGGCTACCAGGCTGCTCCTCGCGGTAGTCGTCGGTTTAATAGTGTTCAAGGTGATAGTCGGCTGGCTGACCGGCAGTATCAGCATACTGGCTCAAGCAGCCGACAGTGTGTTCGATTTATTTGCTGGAGTGATTACCTTCTTTGCTATTCGCATTGCAGCTAAGCCAGCTGATGCCGAGCATCCTTACGGTCATGGAAAGGCGGAGGATATTGCTGGCGCTGCACAGGGAATTCTCATCTTTGTCGCTGGCGGGCTGGTAGTCTATTCGGCAATAGGCAGGATAATAGAAGGCTCCAGCGTTGTCATTGAACCAGTCGAAGCTGGAATAGCTGTGATGGCGGTTTCCATAGCGGTCAGTATTTTCCTCTCGCGCCATCTACTAAGCGTCTCCCGGACCACTGGCTCTGTAGCCTTGGAGGCTAATGCCCGCCATATTGCCACCGATATCTACTCTGCCGTAGCTGTGCTGGTGGGACTGATAGTAGTGCGATTCACCGGGCTCAATATTATCGACTCTGTGATTGCCATCGGAGTGGCTGCTTACATACTGAAAGTGGCTGTCGATACTATTCGCAGGCCTATATCCGGACTGCTTGATGAAAGGCTACCTCTTTCACAACGGCAAGTCATAGAAGGCATTTTAAGGAAACACAGTCAAGAAGTGTTCGGCTTCCACGCACTGCGGACACGTCGGGCTGGGAGCCAGATCTATATAGACCTTCATCTGGTAATGGCCAGGGATATTAGTTTAGAACAAGCTCATCAAATATGTGATCGTATTGAGGGCGAAATACAAAGCGTCCTCCAGGGTGCCAGTGTGACTATTTGTCCGGAGCCACGCAGCGAAGAGAGTGAGCAGTGATTCGCTATCTGCTCGAGACACCGGAGCAAGCAGTTACTCCCGAAAAGCTTTGCTTCTATATAGCATCACACAACGGCATGATAGTTGAGTTTGGCCACGGGTTGTGAGTTAAATAGAAGGTTTACCTCTGTGACTCGCTTTAACGATCATGCACGCCGCTGAGTGCTCGTCGAGGCTCTCGTGTGGCAGTTATCCATCGTAAGACAGAAAGGATAGAGCGGGTTAGGGACATTTCGCAGCTTCCTCTGAGAGGGGATTTCTACAGCTTGGTAGTGGCTGTGCCCTAGGTTGATTGCCTGGCAGCTTTGGTAGTTGTGGCTCTCTTGGATACGGCGTCCTTGTACACCCTGGCCAGGCTCTTGCCATGCTGGTGCATCTTGTCCCTCTGCTTAGCCCGGCGTCTGGCTCTTCGTTCCTGCTTGGTTTCTGCAGCAAGCCCGTTCTGGTCTGAAAGCTGCTCTTTTACCATTTGGTTTCGTATGAGCCGAGGATAAAATCGAGGTCTCCCTGGAAAGCGGAGAGTCTTTCCTGAGGGAAAAGGGTCTCATCTATGTCAAGGAGCATTTTTGTTTCACCTTGGGGCGAGCCTAGAATGTGTGCCCTGCCGAATTCTTTCTGGTCTCTCTCTTGCTCAGCCTCTGTTTTCAGGGATAATGTAGTACGCGATTGGGTGTCGCCGCTGGCCAGGCCATATGTTTGGGACTCAATCTCAACAACCACGATCCCTTGTTTCTGCAATAAGCCTCGCACCTCATCGCAGAGCATCCCGGGACTTAAGCTCCGATAAGTCTTCTTAATCTGCATAGCCATTTGTGCACCTGGCTGATATTATAGCACTTTCTTATTCTTAGCGGAGGTGTTGATGTGCTATAATTGCAGACTGAGATGAAAAAGGAACTGATGAAAATCCTGGCCTGTCCCGTGTGTAAAGGACAGTTGGAGCTTAGGGTGGATGAGGAGAAAGGGGAAGAAATAGTTACCGGTTCTCTTTATTGTCCTAAGTGCAACTATTCCTACCCGATTGCAGATACGATTCCCAATTTGCTGCCGCCGGAACAGCAAGCCTAATTTAGAAACACTGCGCTGAAACCCTGCCTCTTCCGGGTGAGCCTTGATCAAGTCTGTTTAAGTACGCTTCGGGGTTTGTCAAGGACTGTATGCCACGCCTGTCGTGGGCGATTCCCAGACTTCTACGCTTACCAGCTTCACCGGAGACTTGTCAAAGTCGGTGCGGAGCGCATCATAGATAGTAGCAGCAATATTCTCGCTGGAGGGGCTGATTTTATCAAAGGGGGATACATCGTTGAGGCAACTATGGTCGAACTTGGCCACGATTTTCCCGAGGAGCTGCTTCAGCTGGACGAAATCATAGGCCAAGCCAGTGTCATCGACCTTGGCCGCTTCGAAACGAGCCACTACTTTGAAACGATGGCCGTGCAGTTTTTCGCACTTACCGTGATAGTTGGGAAGATAATGAGCGGCATCAATGTGATCTTCAACAAAGAGCTGATACATCGAATCCTCCTTTATACTTTCCTATCCACTTTCGTCGTTTAAGCATTTTGGATAATTGGGCAATTGTCATCCCCAGCTTAGGATGCACCAACTCTGGCGCGATTTCTGTTAAGGGGACCAGAACGAAAGAGCGGTCCTGCAAGCGGGGGTGCGGGATTGTCAAGTCTTGAGTTTCCATGATCTTGTCATCATAGAAAAGGATGTCCACATCTATAATACGGGGTGCATTGGGAAAACTGGGAAGCCTGCCCATGCCGGCTTCAATGTCTTTAGCGAGACTCAGAAGCTCCTCGGGAGACAAATCGGTGGCGATGCGGCAGACCATGTTGAGGAACAATGGCTGTTTCTTGTAGCCTACCGGCTCGGTTTCATAAATGGATGACAGCTTTTGGAGTTCCACCTTTAGAGAAAGCAAGGCTAAAGCCTGGCGGAGGTTTTCTTCGCGTTCTCCCAAGTTTGAGCCCAGACTAAGATAGGCGACAGCCAATCTGCTTATATGCCTCTCACAACTGCGTCGCTCATCTTGCACACGCGTGCCATTTCCTTGACATCGTGCACCCGGACCATATCAACGCCCTTGGCAATGCCGATGGCTATGGTGGCTGCCGTTCCTTCCAGCCGCTGGTCGCCGGGCGGGACAAACGTCACCCTGTTTGACCTTTGTTCGGGAGTCAGATCGAGCACCCAGCCTATGAAAGATTTGCGTGAGCTGCCCAGAAGGATAGGCCTGCCCAGCAATGTGAGTTCCTCCAGCCGCTGCAAAATCTCCAGATTTTGCTGCTGTGTCTTCCCGAAACCTATGCCCGGGTCGATGATGATGTGCTCCCAGGGGACTCCGGCGCTTAATGCTTGTTTGATGGCCCTTTTCAGATCGGAGATGACGGCCGGCATAATATCCTGGCAGGGAGATTCGCGCTGATTGCTCATTAAAACAATCGGCACGCCTTTTTGAGCGGCTAACTCGGCCAAGCGAGGCTCCTTCTGTAGTCCCCAGATGTCGTTTATCATGCTCGCTCCGGCAGCTAAAGCCTGCCGGGCCACCTCCAGCTTGTAGGTATCGACACTTATTGGCAGGGACATGTCCTGGGCGAGCTCTTCGACAACTGGAACTACTCGCCGCAGCTCTTCTTCTATTGAAATCGGGCTTGAGCTGGGGCGGGTAGACTCCCCCCCTATGTCAATTATGTCTGCTCCTTCAGAGGCCAGTCGCTTTCCCTTGGCTACGGCTTCTTCACTAGTTGCCAGCCCGTCGCCGGAGAATGAATCGGGGGAGACGTTAACCACTCCCATGATGTAGGTGCGCTCGCCCCAGTGAAAAACACTCTTGCCGCATCTGGTGGCCCCCAGATTGCTTGCTTCATATGCGGGCATGTTATTGATTATAGCAAAAGGGGCGATTAAAATAGCGAAGCAGAGTCGTGCAGCGGGGTTTCGGTACTCGGACCTGGGATGTTAGCTTCATTCAAAGCTTAGAGATTAGGATTTGGACTATATATGGGCAAAACGTTAGCCGAAAAGATTCTGAGCCTTAAATCCCATAGCGATGCTAGAGCGGGGGAGCTTGTTATAGCTGATGTGGATCTGGCTTTCGTCCAGGACAGCACAGGGCCCCTCACAGTAAGGCAGTTCAGGGAAAGCGGTTTTGAGGCTCTAGCAAAGCCCAAACAGACAATAATATTTCTAGACCATGCCGCGCCCAGTCCCGCTCAGCAGATTTCCAATGACCATATTCTTCTGCGCCGCTTCGCTGAGGAAACAGGCTGTCTTATCTATGAAGTAGGCGATGGTATATGTCATCAGTTGGTCGCGGAAGATTTCGCCAATCCCGGCGATGTTATTGTCGGTGCGGATTCTCATACTGTTACTGCTGGTGCTTTGGGAGCCTTTGCTACCGGTATGGGGTCCAGCGATGTCGCCGTAGCCTTAGCCCTTGGCAAAACCTGGTTTCGGGTGCCAGAAAGTTTTCTCATCGAACTCGATGGCGCCTTCCCTCGAGCAGTCTATGGCAAGGACTTAATCCTATATCTTATTGGCCAGATTGGCGCCGATGGTGCTACCTATAAGGCTCTGGAATTTGGCGGCAAAGCCCTGGCGCGCATAACTATGTCGCAGCGTCTCACTATCGCAAATATGGCTGTAGAGGCTGGAGC
>CAZLAL010000012.1:0-10154 GCA_964557455.1 uncultured Dehalococcoidales bacterium | reverse complement strand
CATGGTCCGGCGAACTGGGAGGTGAATGATTTCACCCTTCCTACCGGCCTGCCGGCCATAATCGACGACTCCGATGAATTCCTGCCCGCAGAGCTGCCGCCCGCCGACCTGCTCATATCCCTGGGCGAGCACCCCGGTGTAGCACAGATGATTCCCGACATTGTCAAAAAGATCGGCGCTAAGGCGGTGATTGCCCCGGCCGACAACAGGGCCTGGCTGCCCGTAGGCCTGGCCATGCAAATTCGGAAGCAGCTGGAAGCTATGGGAGTGGATATGGTCTATGCCGTCCCCTTCTGCAGCCTGACGGAAAAGAACAGCCAGAACCCCTACATCCAGGAATTTGCCAGGTATTTCGGCAAACCCGAAGTGGAGATAGAGTTCTACCAAGACGACAGGCACAGGGTAGGCAAGGTCACCGTCAAAAGGGAGGCTCCCTGCGGCAGCACGCGCCACGTGGCCGAGCATCTGGTCGGAGCGTGGTTCAGAGATGCCGCGGAGCAGGCGGGACTTCTGCACCACCAGTTCCCCTGTCTGGCGACTATGGTCATGGACCGCGAGTTCGAGGACACCCTCATGCACCGCGCAGGCAACCTGCTCAAGCAGACGGTCGGAGAGGCCATCAAAGATGCCGGGTTGACTAGATATTCGGTGTGAGACACAGGCATAAGCATTATGTAAGGTTACACGCTGTCTAACGCAGGATTTGTTTCTCTAAATTTTCAAAAATATGAACGCATTGAAGATCCCAAGATCCTTTCGTATCGAGAATCGAACCGTCAGGTATATGCTGTACGCCCTCTTTGCTGCAATAGTTGCCGATGGACTGATAACCGAGTTCCTGGTGACGGGCGGACACGGGTCGGAAGGGAATCCTTTCCTGACGGCCTGGGTGGGCGGAGGGTGGTTTCTGGCCATAAAGACATCGGCTGCATTTCTGGCCACCTTGCTCCTGTGGATTAACTATAACGCAAGACCGAGGGTCGTATATGTAATCACGGCGGTATTCCTGGCATTCTATACAGCCGTCCTTTTCTGGAATCTGTTTGTCTGCCTTCTTACTGCTTAAGCAACCTGTCCAAACCAGGGCCCCGCAATCGCACAATCGCCACAGGAGCCCAATCCGCTTTTCTAATTCTTATCCTTCACGCTTGTCGTTCCAAGCCCTTCCCCCCGCCATTCTCAGCCGTTCTTCTCTCTGTCATTCTGAGCCCCGATTTATCGGGGCGAAGAATCTCTGTTCTGCTCAGGGTCAACTCCACGACGCAATCTCCTCCTAAGTCTCCCCCCTTAAGATAAGGGGGACAACAGGGGGTTATGAGAGCCCATCCGCCTCCTCTAAAAGGCGTAGGCCTATGCCAATCACACGGTTGATTGGCAGACAAGAGAACGCATACAATAGATGACGCAAAGGAGGCACGAATGCCGATTGAATTCAAGCGTGAACCCATTACAGTCGAGGTGCTGGACGCTGGCGGTAAGCCTCTGGAGCACAGAATAGAGCGCAGGTTCGATCCTCTAACGTCTCGCAGTTCACTGATTTGTCCTAGCCTGAGGGACAAATTCCCGGCGTTCTACGGCAGTCGGGATGACCAATGGCTTAATGAAATATCGAACAAATCAAAGCGCGATTGCCCCTTTTGCTCTCCGACCATTGATAAAGTTATAGCTAGGTTTCCCAAAGATCGAGTAGGTGAGGATGTATTGAAGTTTGGAGATGTTTATGTTTTCCCGAATTTGTTCCCGAGAACAGAGTTTGAAGCTGTAGTAACGTCGCCGGACATTCATTACCTCAATCTCGGTCAGTTTACCGAAGGACTGCTCTACAATTCGCTAAGCGCTGCCTTCGAATGCATACGCAGGGTATTCAATCGCAACAACAGTCTTGCATATCCGGTAGTGGGTACCAATTATCTCCCGCCGGCCGGGGCAAGCTTGATACATTTTCATCAACAGATTGCGATGCAGCGGATTCCCTTTAACCGTATAAGGGACTTGATTGAACTCAGCACCAGGTACGCTGAAGCTGAGAACAGCAACTTCTGGCAGGATCTCAGGGCCGTTAATGGCGAACGAGAGATAAAGCAGCTGGGTAATATCTACTGGTATTCGCCCTTTGCCCCAACCGGCTTCAGCGAGGTGCGGGCCATGGCGAATGTATCCAACTTTCTGCAATTTGGGGCAGAAGATATAAGGAATGTTGCTGCAGGACTATGCAGCGTGCTGAGATACTACCATCACCGCGGGTTTGATAGCTTTAACTGCATTATTTACTCTGGCAGTCTGGGGGAGGCGAGTGACTTCCGCGCCGGGTTGAGCATTATTGCCCGGCCCAATACTAGACCGAACTACGTTAGTATCGATTCATGGTTTATGCCCTTGATGTTGGGGGAGACAATTGTGGCAGAGCGGCCGGAAGATCTGGCGGCTGAAATCAGGGAATACTTCTGAGGCGAGGGCACGTCGGCTAAATCACACGCCATCCCGAAGCCGCAGCGCCAGCCAGAGAGTACCCCATCGGGCCAATCAAGAAGGCCTCAAATCCACGCACACAAGCATCCTCCCCATTGACCTGATGGAATTCAGGTGAGGGTGATTCCCCCGTGCTCAAAAAGCAGCCACCATTTCAGATATTATCACTCAATGTCTTTCCAGCGCCCCCGAAATTCGACTCTGACTCGCAGGGGCTTCACTCCGCTTCTACCAGCGTATAGATACCCCCCGCCCGGTCGAGCACATACAGGTTGCCTGCCGCATCTTCACCGAAGGAGGTAATGCTCAGTCCGGATTCAGTTAGCAGCACATTATCGGTTACCACACTGCCATCATAAGCTAGAGCCCAAATATCTCCGCTGCAGTAGTCGCCGTATATGTAATAACCCTGTAAAGAAGGTATCTGGTCTCCCCGATACACATAACCTCCGGTGACGGAGCAACGTGTCTCTGAGTGGTCGTACTCAACCAGGGGTAATATCAAGCCAGATTGGTTACAGCCACTGGCCGGGGAGTAGCAGTGGAAACCCTCCATTATGTTCCATCCATAATTCGCACCCTTGACAATGACATCTATTTCCTCCCACGACCCCTGGCCGACATCACCAGCCCACAATAGTCCGGTTTCTGAATCAAAGGAAAAGCGCCAGGGGTTTCGCAGGCCGAATGCCCATATCTCCGCCCGGGCGCCCACAGTATCCACAAATGGATTATCGGCGGGTATTTCATAGTCTCCGGGTGCCGATAACCCGCTGACATCAATGCGTAGAATCGACCCTAGAAGCGTGCCCAGGTTTTGACCGTTGCCTTCGGGGTCACCGGCACTCCCACCGTCGCCCAAACCAATATAGAGATATCCGTCCGGACCGAAGGCGAGCTGCCCGGCGTTGTGGTTGGCATAGGGTTGCTCAACTTCCATGATAATGACTTCACTTTCCGGGTCGGCGACATCTGTATCCTCTGTATCCAGGCTGAACCGAGATATTACCGAGCGACGGGGATCGGCAGCCGAATAATAAACGTAGAAATAGCCATTCTCCTGGTAACCGGGGTCGAAGGCAAGTCCGAGCAGACCTTCCTCGTTGCCCTCTCTGTTAACCCGGCCTGTAATATCCAGGAATATATCCGCCTGCTGCGCATTCCCAGTGGAAAAAACATAGATGACTCCTGTCTGTTCGGTAACGAATATCCGGTCGCTCATATCATCAGGCTGGACCAGGTTGGTCATTTCCGGGAAAGACAGGCTGGAAAATACCCGTTCAACCTGAATATCTCCGCCAGGTATGGGCTCCCCATTACAGGCCAGTACAATCGCCAGCCCGGCCACTCCCATCGTTAGCAATACCATTCTTGCGTAATAAACAACCGTTCTCATGGCTCTCTAGCCTCCTATGCTGACAAATAAAACGCTCGCTTCAACGCCCCCGATCTTGCACATCACTCCTTATTCTAAACCGGCGTCAGTGAAATAGTCATAAAACCGGGCGGCAAAATGTAACAAAACAATGACATCTTGGGGGTTTTGGGGCGGGCTCCATTGGTATGGTGTCCCCGGAAATTCCTGCCCGAGAAGCTTGTGCGCACCGTTATCCCCAACCCTCGCCCTTCCCCAACGCAATCAAACGCCACCCTGAAGTCGAAGGACCCTCGGTAGCCGCAGATAGCCGCGCTGAGCCAACCAGGGAGACCTAGACCTGGCCAGCTATCAATTATTTCACTGCCCGCAGTGTGCGCAGCACGGCAGGCACTACAACGTCATGTTGCAGGTGGGCTCCCAGATGGTCAACCCCTTCGAGCGAGAGAAACTCGGCGTTGGGAATCTCATTAGCCGCACGCCGCGCCTGTTCAAGGAAGTCAACGTCACCGGCCCCCACGAAAATGAGGCACGGAGACTTCCACTGCCGAAGGTCTGTAACAATCTTGCCTTCGGCCAGCATCGCCTTGGTGGCCGCTGCCACAGCGATGGGATCATTCTCCAGATAGCGCGCCCGCTCGGCATCCGGCACCCGGATGTTGCTAGACCTTTCTACCGCTCTTACGAATGCCTCCATACCTTCGGTTCTCATTGCCGGCGTTGCCTCTATGATTAAGCGGGCCAGTGGCCCGTTGGGGTCAATAGCATACGGCTGTTGTCCGCCAACAACAACAGACAGCACACGCTCTGGTGCATGTTCTCCCATCCCGAAGCACAGCCTGCCTCCGTATGCAGCACCGATGAAATGCGCCCGTTTGATGCCCAGTTCGTCCAGGATGGCTACGGCATCGCCGACCCTCAGGCGCATGGAGTAAGCTTCCATGTCGTGTGGCTTGTCGCTCTGCCCCAGGCCGCGGTGGTCAGCCAAAACCAGACGGAACTCATCGGGCAGGCCCTTCAGCGCCTTGGCGATGTCCGAGCCTCGCACAAGGTCGACAGAATCGACCAGTCCTCCGTACATGACGACCGCAGCCCCGGGGCCCCCATCATCCTCGAAGTTGACACGGACTCCATCCAGTGGATTCTTTGCGTATGACATTGTCCTTCCTCCTTCCCCAGCCACGAGCTACTGTGGCAGCTCTACGGTCTGGCCGTCTACTAATCGGGCGAACCCCGCGTGCAGTCCATGTGTCACCACGCGGCCGCTACCCGGCAGCCGGGCTTTATTTCGCAGCTGCTCCAGTACTTCACTGCTCGGCTTGCCATAAATATCTATCTGCATCAGCGTGATGAAATCCGCGAACTTGGGAAACGCAGGCCCTGCCACTTTCATATGGTGCAGAAGTGAAGCGGAGTCGCGATGAATGTGGACAACGGTCATTCGTTTGCCATCTTCCGTAAAGTACACGTTATAGGCAATCAGCTGCGGCTCATTCGCTTCAACCAGGTGGACCAGCTCGCTCGTAGCCGTCTTGAGATTCGTCAGCTTTCCCTCTCGGACGTCAGAGTTGTCGACATAGATAATTGGTTCGAACCTGGACATATTATCGTTCCTTTCCGCTTGGTGCCCTGCACTCCCCGCATTCACTTGCGATTAGACGGAAATTCAATAACTAAGCGTTTGAACACTTCCGGTGGCCTTCTGATGGCAATGTATTGTTGCCCGGGCATGACCACAATCCTGCTGTTCACTAATGCAGCGTCTGCAGCTTTCGGTGCCGTACCGGGTACATATCATTAGCTCACTGCCTTCTTCACGAGCTCACCAATCCTCGTCTCTTCCGCGGCAGTCAATCCCGTCAGCGCGAAGGCGACCGGCCACATAGTGCCTTCGTCGAGCTTTGCCTCGTGCTGAAAGCCAAACGTCGCGTATCTCGTCTTGAACTTGGCTGCGCTTTGGAAGAAGCAGACGACCTCGCCGTTCCTGGCATACGCAGGCATCCCGTACCAGAGTCTAGGCGAGAGAGTTGGCGCGTTGGTTTTGATAATCTCATGGAGCCGTTCGGCTATGACGCGGTCAGATTCCGGCATCGCAGCAATCGTCGCAAGGACGGCGCTTTCCCCCTCTCCCTTGTCCTCGGGCCGGCCGGGCCGCAGGCGCCTGCGCACAGAATCCGACCTCCGCATTTGCACTGCTTGCGCTTCATTTCCGTTCGTCATAATAATCTCCTTTCTCGATTCAACGAGACGGCATTCTTCTTCCTTTCGAGGGAGAGCGAAAAGCCATTGTCTCTATTTGGGATATGAGTAGTTCACCATCCACATCACTCCGAACTTGTCCCTGAAATGCCCGTAATAGTCGCCCCAGGGCTGGTCGGCAATAGCCATCTCTACGGTGCCGCCGGCGGAAAGAGCCTTAAATATCCTGTCCGCCTCCTTCTTGCTTTCCGGATGAACCGAAATGAAGACATTGTTGCCCTGTACAAGTTTCTGCCCCAGCGATTCAAGAGAGTCGCTCGCCATCAATACATCATCTTTGCCGATTGGAAGGGCAATATGCATGATCTTGTTTTCGTCTGCTTTTGGTATATTGACGCCTTCCATGCGCATGTCCTTGAACCGGACAACCGATGTGAACTGTCCACCGAAAACGGATTTGTAGAAATCGAACGCCTCTTCCGTGTTCCCCGCGAAATTGAGATAGCTGTTTAGTTTTGTCATTGTTCCTCCTTGCTTTCCACTCGTATTATGTATGAAGTCATTTCTCTAATTTTGGCGCCTCTCGCATGACTGCTGAATTTGTAAACTTCACAGAAGACGTAAGACTTTCCGTCTTTTGCCTTGATAGCTCCATTTGCTGCACCTCTATCGCCGTGGGTAATGACTGTGTTGATAGTAAACTCCGCGGGTACGATAACCAGATTCTGCACATACTCCTCAAGGACCCTATCTTTCCCTTGTATTGTCCTCTGACTGGCTGGCTCAAAAAGATGCCAGACCACGTCTTGGGTAACGCTCTGACCAATCAATTTCGCATTTCCGTTCGCCACGGCGATGTTAAAATCCCTTAACAACAAATTCTTTGGTGAGTTGCCGCAATCCTCGCCGACAATGACTTTTACCATATCCCTTATCCCTGGATTTGTCGTTTAATTTCCCTCGTGTGCTTCCTTCAATTTCGTGATATCAACTTTCTTCATCTTCAGAAAGGCTTCAGTCACCCGCGCGACCCTCTTTGCGTCTTTGCCCCGCAGCATCTCGTCCATAACGGTTGGCACTATTTGCCATGAGACGCCATACTTGTCTTTCAGCCAGCCGCATTGTTCCGCCTCCGGGACGGCGGAGAGCTTTTCCCAGTAATAGTCTATTTCCTTCTGGTTCTCACAGCGGACCATAAATGAAATAGCTTCATTGAAAGCAAAGTCGTGCGTGCGAGCGCTGTCCATCGCCGCAAACCACTGGTTTTCAATCATGAAGTCGGCAAACATTATCGTTCCTTCTTTGTCTGGTTCCTGACCACTTCCATAGCGAGCAACGATTCCCCGCTTTGAGCACCTAAACACGGACAGATAAAAACCAATGGCCTCTTCCGCCTTTCCACTTACGCCTCCCACAAACATGAGCGATGGAACTATAAAGGGCCGCTTCTCGCCTCCGGGATCGGACAGAATCAGCTGCCATGAGAGTCCGTACTTATCTTGCACCCAACCGTAGCGCTTGCTGAACGGGTACTCTTGAAGGGGCATGAGCGGGGTGCCCCCATCAGACAACTTCTCCCATAGCGTATCGATGTTTTTCCGTGCATTCTTGTCTTTTGACGGATCGAGATTCACCATAAATGATATCGAGGGATTGAATTTGAACACGGGCCCGCCGTTGAGCGCTATGAATTTCTGCCCCTCTATCTCAAACTCAACGGTCATGACTGTGCCCTCGGGCATATGATGGACATCAAAACCGGCCTTTGTGTAACGGGTGACGTGTCCAACTCTGGAGCTCTTGAATGTGGATGTGTAGAAACCTGCTGCCTGTTCAGCTTCGCTGTCAAACCATAGGTTAGCTATGATTCTCTGTTTTGCCGCCATTGATTCCTCCTCACCTGGCTCTTCTATTTTTCGCCAGGTTTTCTTTGGCTCGAAAGGTAACTACCTTTTCTATGAGGGCATAAGGAATAGGCTTGTCCAGGGGAAACCGCAAAGTCCCCTTTCCACCTATGTATGGTAATAGTTCACCCTTGAAGGCTTCTATTCCTGAAGGTACCGGATAAAATCCGATATGGTTCTTATATCCCGCAAAATGTACCAGGTTACCGTTCAACTTGAATGTAGGCATTTGGTAGCTAATGGTCTCGACAGCCCCGGGTGCAGCTTTTCGTACAGTCTGCCTTATTCTTTCAAGGATTAT
Source organism: uncultured Dehalococcoidales bacterium (assembly GCA_964557455.1). Classification (GTDB taxonomy): domain Bacteria; phylum Chloroflexota; class Dehalococcoidia; order GIF9; family AB-539-J10; genus RBG-13-51-36. The sequence goes on along the minus strand of CAZLAL010000012.1, from coordinate 1,906 downwards.
CCTGACCTCTTCCGGAAAGGTTTCGATGTATTGGTCAATTGTCTCGTACCGTGTTTTCATCCCGTTGGGCCCTCTAAAGCGCCAGACTACACCTGCGTTTACCGGTTAGTGACCAGGACCACTCTGCTGGTCTTACTAAATGCAGCCCTGCTTCTTACTACAATGCCGTGTTTCTCCATGGCACATAATTGCAGGGGCTGGATAGATATGCGCACTTGTCCCGCCCGTTCAACATCGCCGGAATTTCACCCAATATCACATTTATCTTAAGCGACTATTGATGGAATAGTCATAAAAGCGGTCGGCAAAATGTAACAAAACTATGTCATTTTGCGATCTCTAGTAGGCCTGATCCTTCACCCTGTGAAGGGCGGTGCCCCCTGGCATTGTCCTCTCCCTCAACCCCCCATTGCCATTATGAGCCACCTGCCCGTTTCGCTTCGCTCAAGCTTTGGCGCAAGTATGCCAGGGCTCGGCAGGCGGGAGCGCGGCAATCTCACCGGCTAAATCCCAGTCTCTGGTCTCTGGTCTCTGGTCTCCAGTCTCCAGTCTCTAGTCTCCAGTCTCTAGTCTCTAGTCTCTAGTCCCCAGCCTCTAATCCCTAACCCTAGTCACGGTCTCCTAGCACCCTCAGTACCGACTACCTTTCTACTACTCTTGGTAGCGGTATTATCTGTTAAGGTTTGGCCTCAAATGATTCTCTGGCCGGTGGAATCCCCGCTGGAACTTGCCTCATTTCATTCCTCCGAAACATCCTTATTTGCGGAATCAGAAGAATGAGACAGAGTATAGCGCTAAGAGCATCTGTAATCGGAAATGCCAGCCATACTCCATCAAGCTGCCAGAACTTTGGTAATACGAACACCAGAGGAAGCAGGAATAGAGCTGACCTGGCTATTGCCGTAGCGAACGCCTGATGGGCTTTGCCAATCGCCTGGAATACTATAGACCCAACGATGATGAAGCCTATCAAATACGTTGTAAAGAAGATAAGCCTGGCAGCGTGAGCGGTCAAGGCAATGAGTTCACTATCAGCAGTAAAAACACGAACGGACAACTCCGGAAAGAAATACAGAGCGCAGAATGCAATGATGCTGTAGCTTGTTGCTGCAATGATAGCTATCCTGATTACCTTCAGTCCTCTATCATAGCGTCCTGCTCCGTAATTGAAACCCAGAATGGGCTGCATAGCCTGGCCGATGACTACGCTTGGCATCAAGGCAAATATCATTATGCGCTGAATGAGCCCATAGCCAGATATAGCTAAGTCGCCACCCAAACCGAGCAGCGTCACATTAATAAACACCGCTGCTAAACTCTGGGTTGCTAACCTGGCAAATGAGGAAATGCCTATAGCCAGGATGGACCTCAGTATATCCCATTTAATAATCAGGTTCTGTAAATGGATTTTCAGGAGACTGTTACCGGAGAAGTAGTACCTCAGATAGTAAAGGCAGGTGCATAGCTGAGATATCACAGTCGCCAGTGCCGCTCCTTTCACACCCATACCCAGCGGTATGATGAACAGCGCATCAAGCGCTATGTTCAAAGTTGCGCCTATAATCATTCCAATCATAGGAACGCGGGCGTTTCCTACCGCTCTTATCAGGTAGCTATGCGACATAGCAAAGGTTCGAAAGAACACACCGGCAAGGGTAATTACCATATAGTCCCGGGCGTAAGGTAGGACCGCCTCCGATGCCCCCATGAGCCTGAGCCATAAGTCGGGATTCCACAATCCGGCTACCATCAGCACAGCGGAGATTATGAGGGTAAAGACCAGCGCGTTTCCCAGGGAATGCTCTGCTGTGGCGCTATCACGGGCTCCCAGTAGTCTGGAGACCAGCGATGCGCCACCCATTCCCGTCATCTGCCCAATCCCCAGTGTCAGCACCTGAATGGGGAA
>CAZLAL010000011.1:0-8953 GCA_964557455.1 uncultured Dehalococcoidales bacterium | reverse complement strand
GGTAAAAGTGGTGCTGCCCACGAGATTGACCGAGGAAGAACGGAAGCTGTTCGAAAGATTGCGGTCTCTGCGACCGATATGAAGCGAGATGCTACGATGATGGACCGGGAATCTAAACCAAGATATGTGATAAGCGTAGCCGCGAGAATGATCGGCATAGAAGCTCACACGCTGCGCTATTATGAAAAGTTGGGGCTGGTGCAGCCCGGGCGCTCGAGCGGGAATATTCGTCTCTATTCGGAGGAGGACATTGATCGCTTACGCTATGTCAAGACTCTGATGAGCGATTGTGGGGTTAATCTTGCCGGGGTGGAGGTGGCGCTGAGACTGATGGAAAGAATGAAGGAGATGCAAGAACGACTTGAGGAAATGGAGGAGAGAATCAGCAGAGCTGCTGAAGCTGAAATAGGGGGCATGATAGAGGAGATAATAGAGGATGTGGAATGGAGGGAGGTATAGGAAGGATTTAACAACGCATCTGTCATTCTGAGAGTAGCGAAGAGTCTCACAGTGCTCAGGGCAAGCTCAGCGAAGAATCCAGACCTTTCGCAACGACTCAGGATGACGAATATAGATAAATAGGAGGTACAGAAAATTGAAACCAGAGAGATTTACCGAGCAGGCACAAGAGGTTCTGGCGGCCTCACAGGAGCTGGTTCGTCGCTATCGCCACAATCAATGGGATGTAGAGCATGTCCTGCTGGCACTATTAGAGCAGGAAAAGGGAATAACCGGAGATATATTCCAGACGCTGGGTGTGGATATTGACCTGGTAAGAAGGCGCATTGGCGCGACGCTTGAGGGTTTTCCCAAGGTAGCGTATGAGGCAGGGCAAATCTATGCTACCCCACGTATTGCCGCTCTTCTGGAAAATGCTAACCGGGAGGCCGACAGGCTCAAGGACGAGTTTGTCAGCACCGAGCATCTGCTCATTGCTATTGCCGGGGAAACCAGAGGCGAAGCCGCAACGATTCTAGCTGAATCCGGTGTTAACCAGGAGAAGATTTACCAGGCCCTGCAGAAAATTCGCGGTGGGCATCGAGTCACTGATCGCCAGGCGGAAAGCAAATACCGCTCGCTGGAAAAATACGGGCATGACCTCACTGACTTAGCCCGTCAGGGCAAGCTCGACCCTGTAATCGGGCGGGAAAACGAAATCAGACGAGTGGTACAGATACTGTCCCGGCGCACCAAAAATAACCCGGTGATTATCGGCGATGCTGGCGTGGGTAAAACGGCCATAGCTGAAGGATTAGCTCAGAAGATTGCCGCTGAAGATGTTCCCGATTCCCTGAAGGGAAAAAAGGTGGTGGCGCTGGATATGGGTGCGCTGGTAGCGGGCAGCAAATTCCGTGGGGAGTTTGAGGAAAGGCTGAAGGCCGTCCTGGATGAGGTAAAGCAGGCTGCGGGCGAAGTCATTATGTTCATCGATGAGCTTCACACAGTGGTAGGGGCCGGAGGTGCCGAGGGAGCAATCGACGCCAGCAACATGCTGAAGCCAGCACTGGCTCGTGGGGAGATTCAATGCATCGGCGCTACTACGTTGGACGAGTATAGGAAACGTATTGAAAAAGACAAGGCACTGGAGAGACGTTTCAGCCCTGTCTATCTTGATGAGCCGAGCGTGGAAGATACAATAGAGATGCTGCGAGGGCTTCGTCCCCGGTACGAAGCACATCACAAGATAAAGATCGATGATTCCGCCCTGGTAGCTGCTGCTAAGCTGAGCCAGAGATATATATCCGACAGGTTCTTGCCTGACAAGGCAATTGACCTGATTGACGAGGCGGCCAGCAAGCTGCGCCTTGATATGGAAAGCGCACCGGAGGAAGTGAAGACTCTGGACCGCAAGATAAAACACCTTCGTGACGAAGAAGACGCTGCTTCTCAGAGGGGAGATTACCAGAAAGCCGCTGAGTTGAAAGCGGAAAGGATACGTCTGGAACAAGAATATGACCAGGCTAAAGCAAAGTGGCAGAAGGAGAAGAAGATCGACACCGTGGTAGACGAAGAGGATATCGCCGGACTGGTTGCTCAGTGGACTGGCATACCTGTTTCGCGGATGCTGGAAACGGAGACTGACAAACTTGTGCACATGGAGGAACGGATTCATGAGAGGATAGTGGACCAGGAGGAGGCAGTGGCTGCCGTTTCCGACGCTATCAAGCGGGGGCGAGCCGGGCTCAAGGACCCTAAACGTCCTATTGGCAGCTTCGTCTTCCTGGGCCCTACGGGAGTGGGGAAGACCGAGCTGGCACGTGCCTTAGCCGAGTTCCTGTTCGACGATGAGGATGCTATGGTGAGACTGGATATGTCCGAGTATATGGAAAAGCACACTGTGTCCCGTCTTATCGGGTCACCGCCTGGATACGTAGGCTATGAGGAAGGAGGCCAATTGACGGAAGCGGTGCACCGTCGTCCCTACAGAGTGATTCTGTTCGATGAGGTGGAAAAAGCTCATCCTAACGTCCTCAGCATATTGCTGCAACTGTTGGAGGACGGCAGGCTTACCGATGGGCATGGCCGGACTGTGGATTTTAAGAATACGGTAGTTATCATGACCAGTAACCTGGGCAGTAGAGAGTTCCAGCGCGGAACTATAGGTTTTCTCCGTAAAGAGGAAGGGGACGAGGAGAAGATGAGGACCGATATGGAAAGCGCCTTAAAGAAGAACTTACTTCCCGAGCTGCTCAACCGGATAGACGATGTCATCACGTTTCACCCTCTCAGTAAAGAGCACTTGAAGAGCATCGTTGAGTTGCTTGTTCGCGAAGTGGAGAAAAGGCTTGCTGAGCGTAATATCAGGCTGGAAGTCAATGAAGAAGCCAAGGGCTGGTTGGTCCAGAAGGGCTATGACCCGATATATGGGGCTCGCCCTTTGCGCCGCGCTATTCAGAGGTATGTGGAGAATCCCGTATCGACCAAGATACTGCAGGGCGAGTTTAAAGAAGGAGACACCATAGCTATTAGCCTGGAGCAAGACAACCTGAGCTTCGCTGCTCGGAAGGTTGCCAGGGCAAGAGCCAAATAAGACTATTCAGTGGGGCGCTCCTCGCGGGGCGCCCCGGCTTTTCTGTTCTGGCCTGTAAGCTTTTTCTCCGGGGCAGTGCTATCAAACAATATCCTGTACCCCCTTTGACGGCTGTAAACAAAGCTGCTAAGCTAACACCCCTAAAGGAGACCTGAGAAGATGCCTGCCAAAGTAGATATGGATAAAATCGTTTCTCTGTGTAAGCGCAGGGGCTTTGTTTTTCCGAGCAGTGAAATATATGGCGGTTTGGCAAGCTGCTGGGACTACGGCCCCATGGGCATAGAGCTTAAACGCAATGTCAAGGAGGCCTGGTGGAAGGCAATAGTCCATGAGCGAGATGATGTAGTTGGTCTGGACACATCAATTATGATGCACCCGGGGGTCTGGGCTGCTAGTGGACATATTGACAGCTTCGCGGACCCTCTAGTGGAATGCAAGTCTTGTCATCGGAGATGGCGTGTAGATGCAGTAGAGGGCAAGACATGTCCCGAGTGCGGTGGGGAACTGACCGAGCCTCGTATGTTCAACCTGATGTTCAAGACTTCTATGGGTCCTGTGGAAGAGGAGGCAAGCACAGTCTATCTCCGCCCCGAGACTGCTCAGGGCATATTCGTCAACTTTGAGAATGTAATGACCACTTCGCGCAAGAAGCTGCCTTTGGGCATCGCCCAGATAGGCAAATCCTTCCGCAACGAAATTACTCCCGGGAACTTCATATTCAGGACAAGGGAGTTTGAGCACATGGAGCTGGAGTACTTCGTGAGGCCTGGGACTGACGAGAAGTGGCTCGATTATTGGGTAAAGGAGAGGTTTGACTGGTATGTGAAACTGGGTGTCAAGAAGGAAAGTCTGCGCCTGCGACAGCACGGCAAAGACGAACTGGCGCACTATGCCAAGGACTGCTATGACATCGAGTACCTATTCCCTATGGGCTGGTCGGAGCTGGAGGGAATAGCCAACAGGGGCGATTTTGACCTCACCCAGCATGCTAAACATAGCGGCAAAGAGCTCAGCTACTACGACGCTGAGGCTGGAGAGAAGTATGTCCCTTACGTTATCGAGCCTTCGGCGGGCGTTGACCGCTCTCTCCTGGCTTTCCTCGTTGATGCCTACGAGGAAGAAGAGGTGGAAGGGGAGAAGAGAACAGTCCTGCACCTGCACCGTTCCCTGGCTCCTATTAAGGTAGCCGTTTTGCCTTTAAGCCGCAATGAAAAATTGGCCCCTCTGGCCAAAGAGGTCTTCAAGATACTATCCTCGAGCTTCGTGACCGATTACGATGATTCTCAAAGCATAGGCCGGAGATACAGGCGTCAGGACGAAATCGGTACTCCGTTCTGCGTTACCGTAGATTTCGAGTCTCTGGAGGATAAGCAGGTCACTATTCGAGAAAGAGACAGCCTGGCGCAGATTCGGGTGCCTATCGAGGGACTGGATAAGGTCATAGAAGCCAAGCTCAAAGGTGAGGCTTTCGACGCTTCGGCCCTATGGGCCACCAGGAAAAAGTGAGAATCCTGTTTTTTGCTGACCTTAAACTATGAACCGGATTAGCATTCGATATCATAAAACCGACGTTGGCGAACTGGTACTGGGCTCGTTTCGGGGCAGGCTCTGTTTGCTTGATTTTAGGTACGGGAAAATAAGAAAAACAGGTGATGAGGGGATTAGGAAGGGACTGAATGCTGAGTTTGTAGAACAAGACGATGAAGTCCTGGCAAAAACGAGAAAACAAGTTGATGAGTACCTTAATGGAAATAGAAGAGAGTTTGATGTTCCCCTGCTGATGGTGGGGACCGATTTTCAGAAGAGAGTCTGGAAGGCGTTGATGAGAGTCCCTTACGGAGCTACATCTACGTACGGGCAGATAGCGAAGACCATAGGAAGTTCTCGGGCGATTCGAGCGGTTGGCAACGCTTGCGGAGCAAATCCCATCAGCATAATCGTTCCCTGTCACCGGATAATCGGGAGTGATGGGGCCCTCGTCGGATATGGAGGTGGATTGTCTGTTAAAAGACGATTGCTCAAGCTTGAGCAAAGGACTACTGCTTGAGAAGCTTGAACTCGTTGACATCCACCAGGCCTAAATCGGTCAGCCTGAGCTCGGGAATTACGGGCAAAGCCAGGAAGGAAAGGATATCAAATGGTGCCGGGGGTAGGTTGCCCAGGCTGGCAGCAGCTTTCTCCACGTTTTCATACTGGAATGCGACCGTATCCAGAGGCTCCGGAGAAAGCAGTCCGGCGATGGGCAAGGGTAGAAAAGCAATAATTTCCAGGTTCGCTGATACGGCAAGTCCGCCCTGCAGCCTGTTGATTTCCTCGATGGCCTTAAGGATGTCCAGATCATCAACACCTACTGCTATTATGTTGTGAGAGTCGTGGGCTATCGATGAGGCTAATGCCCCTTTCTTCAAGCCGAACCCCTTAACAAATCCTAATCCGATATTGCCGGTGGCCTTGTGTCTTTCCACCACCACCAGCTTGAGAATGTCTCTTTCCACGTCAGGCATCAGCATACCGCCCGCAATTTTCATCTTCTCCACCGACTTCTTGGTGACTATCTGTCCGGGGACAATTTCGATGACCGGGTGCGTCTCGCTTACGGCCGCGATCTGGAGCGATTCCTTGGTAGGAGACTTGATGCGCACCGTGTTCTTTAGCTCCAGAGTAACGGCGGGTGGCAGAAACAGGGCCTTGCCTTGCTTGGCCACGGGCTTTCCTTTGTAAAACACGGTGTCTATATCCAATTTGGTGAGGTCGGTCATGGTTATGAAGTTGGCTATATAACCTGGTCCGATGGCTCCCCTGTCGTGGAGCCTAAAATAATGGGCAGCGTTAATGGTCGCGAGCTGGATGGCCCGCACCGGATCGAGGCCCCGGCTAATCGCCTTTCGCACCACGGCGTCAATATCGCCTTCTCGAAGTAAGTCAGAGCAACTGCGGTCGTCCACCACAAAAAGGCATCTCTTGTAAGTATTATCGGTAACCAGAGGCAAAAGAGCGTCCAAATTCTTCTCTGAAGAACCCTCTCGAATCATCAGGTACATGCCACGACGCAGCTTCTCATTTCCCTCTTCCAGAGTGGTAGATTCGTGGTCGGAAAGGATGCCAGCGGACAAGTAAGCATTCAGTTCTTTCCCCGCGAGTCCGGGAGCATGTCCATCAATAACTCTGCCTTTAGACACGCTGATCTTTTTCAAAACCTCTTCGTCGCCGCGGACTACGCCAGGAAAGTTCATCATCTCCCCCAGGCCGATTACCTTGGGATGAGTCAGAATCCTGGTTATTTCTCTGGAATCGATTCGGGCGCCGGACGTCTCCAGATGAGTTGCCGGCACGCACGACGGAGCCATGAACAACATATCCAGTGGCAGCTTCTGTGCCCAGCCCAGAACGAATTTTATCCCCTCAGGTCCACAAACGTTGGCGATTTCGTGCAGGTCGGTGACTACTGCCAGGGTACCCCTGGGGATAACGGCTTGAGCGTATCTTGCCGGGTGAAGCATAGAGCTTTCTATGTGCGTGTGTCCGTTAATCAAGCCGGGGGACAGGAACTGCCCCTGTAAGTCTATGATTTCCCTTGCTTTGTCATAATCTCCCACGCCGGCAATCCTATCGCCATAGATAGCCACATCCGCTTGCTCTATCTCTCCAACGAAAGTGTTCACTACGCGGGCATTTTTCAGGAGCAAATCAGCCGGTGTGTCCCCTCTAGCGACGGAAATAAGCTCGGCTAAACTCATCTGCTAATCCTCCAGTGTATATATGTGCGGCAAATTGCGGAATTTCTCGTCGCAGTCCAGTCCGTATCCCACCACGAATTTATTAGGCAGGGTAACGCCAACATAATCGATGCTTATCGGTACCCTCCGGCGGGCGGGCTTGTCCGTCAGAGCACAGAGCTTCAAAGAAGCAGGTTTCTTCTTCCTTAAGTAATCGAATAGCCAGGAGGTGGTAATTCCAGTATCCACAATATCCTCAACCACCAGGACATCTCTGCCCTTTACAGGTATTTTGACCCCCTGAATGATCCTCGCTCTGCCCGAGCTTTCCCTGGCAGCGCCATAGCTAGAGAGCCTGACGAAGTCCACCTCGACAGGCAAATCAAGCTGGCGCATAAGGTCAGCCGTAAACACGAATGACCCTTTCAGGACAGAGATGAGCAAAGGCTGCTTGTCTTGATAATCCGTCGCTATTTCGCGAGCGAGCCTCCTTACCGCTTTAGCTATTTCATCACTACTGACAAGGATTTTGAGTTTCGGCTGAGAGGTCATTCGATCGTCTCCGAACCAATTACTATGATAGCACAGTTACCTCTGGTTGCGGGCAGTGGACTTTTTTTGTCCCCTGTTGTATACTTAAAAGCGAAGTAAGATGCGCTCCAGCCTGATCGGGAAGATAGAGAAAGCCAAAAGATATGCTCAAGAGCCCGGTCGTGTCACCTTTTCGGATCTAACTGTTACTTTCCATGGAGAGAACGGCGACCATACGATAAGCTACCTTGATGGGAAGTGGCATTGCACCTGTCTTTTCTTCTCTCAATGGGGGATATGTAGCCATGTGATGGCGCTCCAGCAAATGTTAGGCAGCATGTTGCCCAAGGAAGCCCTTGTCTCTCCTGTAGAAGCTCAGCTTACTGAGAAGTAATCCAGCGCTTCCGCAACAACGAACAGAGACCCCGTAACGCAGATGACATCTCCGTCGTTTGCCAGAGACAAAGCTCGCGATATCGCTGGAGGCACTGTTTCGCTGGTCTCAGGCTTCACACCTTGCTTGGTAAACTCGCCGACCAGGGCCGAAAGTGGGGCAGCGCGTGAGTGAGATGACTGTGTGACTATCACTTGAGAGGAGAGGCGGACCAACTCCTTTACTATCCCTGCTATGTCTTTGTCACAGGATGTGCCGAAAACAAGAAAGATTTTCTTGTGGGGGAAGTACGCTTTGATGTTGCTAACGAGCCTTTTCGTCGACTCTACATTGTGTGCACCATCAACCAGCAGCGTGGGCTGCTCCCGCAGTATTTGAAAGCGGCCTGGCCATTTGACCCGGGCGAGACCATCAGCGATACTGGCCAGTGAGATAGCAAAGCCCTCGGAAGCCAGGATTTCTAGAGCGGCAACAGCTGCGGAGGCATTTTCAAGCTGGAAGTCGCCTAACAGAGGAATGCTGATTTCGTATTTAGTTGTTCTACCATCAATCACGAGCGACTGCTGGTGAAGGTCACCCCCTATCTTATGCCAGGTGATGTCCTTGCCTACCTGGACCAATTTTGCTTTTTTCTCGCGACAAACGGCACTGATTACGGAAAGCGCCTCTTCGGGCTGGGGAGAAAGCACCACCCAGCAACCGGGTTTGATAATGCCTGCTTTTTCGCGAGCTATCTCCTCCAGACTATTGCCCAGAATCTGAGTATGGTCCATGCTAATAGAAGTGATAATACACACTACAGGCAGAGCCACATTGGTGGCATCGAGCCTGCCGCCCAGGCCGACTTCCAGCACTTGAAAATCGACCTGTCTATTCTGAAAATAGGCAAATGCCAGCGCAGTCAGTGCCTCGTAATAAGTCAGTTGTCTGAAGTCAGTGTCCTGCTTCATGGATTCAATAAAGGGTTTGATTCTTGTCATGGCTGCAGCAAACTGCGCTTCCGAAATCAATCTCCCATCTATGCTAATGCGCTCCCTGAGATTATGAAGATGAGGGGAGGTATAGAGTCCCGTCTTATAGCCTGAGCTGCTCAGAACCCGCGCAATCATAACCGCCACACTCCCCTTACCCTTGGTGCCTGCTATGTGAACCGTTGTGCTTGATAGCTGAGGATTGCCCATGCGATTGAGCAGTTCTTCTACATGCCTTAAGCTATAGCCGGGCCCGGCATAAGATACGCCCGGAATCTGCTCATAATTAACGAAACTGTTGAGATACTCT
>CAZLAL010000010.1:0-8371 GCA_964557455.1 uncultured Dehalococcoidales bacterium | reverse complement strand
TGGTATACCTATCCGGTCAACGGCTTGAGGGCTGGCGATTTCACCACTACGGTCACGGCTGACTCATATTTCATTGAGAACGGCCAAATCAAGGCGCCTGTCAGGGTCAATACGCTCAGGATAAACGATAATATCAGCAATATCCTGATGGGCATCCGTGGGATAACAAAAGACACCAGGCCCACTGTGGTATGGGGTGGTGACGAAATAGTCTACGCTCCCCTGGGGGTCATGGTGGACAAAGTCCACTTCGAAGCGATAGCTGAGTTTATGGACCAGACCTACTGATGTCTAGCCTACGTAGTGGATGCCATTATTTGCGTCCTGCCGGATTTAACTCGGCGGTTTCTGCCAGCAACAGTTTTGGATGCCTGGGCGACTCTGTCCGCGCAGCCGCAAGTCTTCTGAGTTCTGAGTTCTGAGTTGGGGACTGTCGTTGGCTCCCGCAGCTACTTACCGGAGCGGCGAGACCGTGTGATGCCTATGAATCCGGTGGTGATGCCGGCAACTGAGCAGGCTACGGCCAGAAAGTTGAGGGGAAAAGTTGATTCCAGCAACCCGATGACCATCAGAAAGGGCAGGACAACACCGACTATGAGCAGAGCCAAAGCGATCGCTATCAGTTTTACCGGGCTTTCCACTCAGACCCCCTATTTGTAAAGCCAGCACTCCACGAAGTGGCCGGGACTGGGCTCGAACTCAGGCGGTTCCTCGACATCGCACAACCCCTTGATCATGTGGGGACATCGGGGGTGAAAGCGACAGCCTGTGGGGGGATTAAGGAGATTGGGCGGTTCGCCGGCCGGAATATCCCTCAATCGCCCAGCATTCTCCGGCTCGGGGTCGGGGATTGCGTTAAGCAGCGCCTGCGTATAAGGGTGGAGCGGCTTGTGGACGACTTCGCTGACATCTGCCTTCTCAACTAACTTGGCAGCATACATGATAAAGACACGCTCCGAGAAATAGCGGACCGAGGAGAGGTCGTGCGTGACGTAGATCACGCTCAAATTGTGGGACTTCTGGATCTTACGCATTAGCTCGAGGATTTCCACGCGGACGGAGGCATCCAGCATGGATACCGGCTCATCGGCGACGATCAATTTAGGCCGCAGAATCATAGCTCTGGCAATTACCAGTCGCTGCTGCTGCCCTCCGGAGAGCATGTGAGGAAACTTATTGAGGAAATCATCGACCGGAATCAGCCTCACTTCATCCATGACATTGCGGATTCGCTGCAGATGCTCCTCTTCTGGTACCTTATTAACTATTAATGGTTCTTTGAGGATGCGGTTGACGGTCATGAATGAAGCCAGCGCCCCATAGGGGTCCTGCTGGACAAACCCCACGTTACAGCGCAGCCGGGCTAAGTCATCTGTGTTCTGCCCCTGAATTTTGTTGCCATCGAAGCTAATCTCGCCTCCGGTGGGTTCCGTCAGTCCCAAAATCGTGCGCAGAAGAGTGGTCTTGCCCGAGCCGCTCTCGCCCACGATGGTGACCGCCTCTCCCAGCTTGACATCGAAGCTTATGCCATCCACTGCCCGCACGAATCCTGCGCGCAGGAATCCCCAGCGCTTCAGCTCGAACCAGGTGCGCAGGTCCTTGACCGACAGCAGCGTGTTATTTTCCATGTGCGTGACCTTGCTCATACAACCAGCACTTCACTTTGGAGTCTCCCTGGGTGAACAGCGGCGGCTCCTGGTCGCAGCGTTCGAATCGCTTCGGGCAACGAAGGGCAAACCGGCAACCCTTAGGCGGGTTAAGCAGGCTGGGAGGCTCGCCGGTAATGAACTCAGGCTTCTTATCCACGTGCAGAGTGGGCACGCTGGCCATGAGCTTCTGGGCGTAGGGGTGCAGAGGTTCCCGGTAAAAAGTGTCGGCTTTGCTCTGCTCCACGACCTGCCCGGCATACATGCACAGCACCTCGTCTGCCAGCTCGCTGGAGGTGGCGATATCATGCGTGATGAGGATGAAGTTGAGCTCCAGCTCCTTCTTGATCTTCTTGAGCGCATTCATGATATTAGCCTGGGTCAGGACATCCAGCGCTGAGGTGGGTTCGTCGAGTATGACAAGAACTGGGCTGGCTACCAGCGCCATGGCGATGATGGCCCGCTGGCGCATCCCTCCCGACAGTTCAAAGGCATACCGCTCCAGAAAAGCTTGCGGGACGCCCACTATCTTAAATACTTCTCGCGCCCGCTCCATCGCCTTCTCCTTGCTGGCGCGGTGGTCCAGTAGCAGAGGTTCTGCCACCTGATATCCGACCTTGACAACAGGATTGAGGGAGTTCATGGCTGCTTGGGAGACCATCGACATTTTTACCCATCTCACTTCGCGGCGGAAGCGCTCATCGTCGAACTGCATCACGTCGGTGCCATCCAGAAAGACCTTGCCTGTGTAGCTGGCCACATTGCGTGGCAGCAGCCTCAGAATTGCCTTGGCCAGCGAGGTCTTGCCGCAGCCGGATTCGCCAACTATAGCCAGAGACTTCCCACGGTCGAGTTCAAAGCTCACGTTTTCCACCGCCCGCACCACGCCGTTGGAGGCACGGAAGTAGAGGCAGAGGTCTTCCGTCTTCAGCAGAGGGACTGTAGTTGCGCTCGGCCCTCCATCGTCGCCGGCTAGCGGCTTTGTCTGATACTTCATCCTACGTATTACACCGTCCTCAGTCTGGGATTGAAAATGCGGTCGAGGGAGTAGCCGATGAGCGAAAAGCCTATCCCCAGCACCATCAGAAGCAGAGCTGGCTCAACCAGCCAGTAGTAGTATCCCTTGTACAGGCCGCTTTGTGAGACTGCATCGTTCATCACTTTGCCCCAGGTAGGTACGTCCGGGTCCCCCAGTCCGAGCACCGCCAGCGTGGCTTCCAGGAAGACAAATGTGGGGATTACGAGAACAAACTCGGGCAGCAGGGTAGGCGCTATTCTGGGCATCAAATAACGGAAGATGATGCGGGAATTGCTTGCCCCGTAGGCCCGTGCTGCCTCGATGTAGGGCGCTTCTTTGGCCTGGAGGAACATGGCCCGGTAGGTCAACATCGTTCCTCCGAAAATGCTCAGGGCAATCACCCAGCCCAGCATATACCAGATGCTGCGCGAATAGAAGTGGCCCCACATTATCAGGACGGGCAACACGGGTATTATTAGGTTTACCTGGGTGAGCCACTGGAAGAACCTGTCCAGCTTGCCGCCGTACCAGGTACCCGCAGCTGCCAGAGCAAAGGTGATAAGCGTCGTGCCCACGGCAGCAAGTACTCCGAATAGCAGGCCCACTGGTGCCCCCCACAGAAGCGCTACGAGGATGTCCCGGCTGAGGTGATCGGTACCGGCCAGACCGTGAACCTGACCGTAGACCACCAACTCGGTGTCCAGTTCATTCTCCTGGGGAATCTCGGCTATCACCACCATCCGGTAACTCCCTTGAAGGGACTGTTCATTGTCGGCCGGGTCGGCGAACAAACCGATATGCGGTATTAGTTCAGACAGCCGGCTCCGCAGGTCGCGGTCTTGTGATATGTAGTACGTCGGCTTGCTGATTGGGTGGCTCTCCGTGACCATAATAGTACGCCCGTCGGGCGTAACCCATGATGCCTTGATAGCTGTGGGCGCTCCACTGTAGTCGGTTTCTGAGAATAGCCTCAGTTCCTTGGGAAATCCGTCGTAGCTGTATTCGAAGGGCAAGGTAATCTCCACCTGCTTCATACCGCTACCGGTCGCTTCCTCGATCTTCGTGCCGCCGTCCTGCGAGCTGACGACGATCGTTCGCGGCAGCCTGTCGCTGCTGAACCAGTCATACCACACCGGAGCAGCGTTACGAGGAGTTTCATCCCAGACGCCCGGGCCGCCACGCCACAGATCTACCGCCTGGTCGTACGGGATGGCAATAACTGTATAGATTGAGACCAGCACGAAAATGGTGATGATGACTATGCCCGCCGCAAATGCCGGGTATCGTCTGAGCGCCTTGAATCTTGTCAACCAGCTCCTCATCTGCGGCTTACCTCCTCCCTCCTTCCCCGCCAACACGGACGCGCGGGTCGACAATGGCATAGACGAAGTCCAGAAAGTACACCGTCATTGCCAGCAAATAGGCAAATATTACGATAATTCCCATCAGGACGGGGGTATCGTTCACTGTGATGGACGTATACAGGGTCCTTCCCAGCCCCGGCCATTCGAACACTGTTTCCAGCACTATCTGCCCCATCCACATGGTAATCAGCACAAGCACGAACTGGGTGATGATGGGGGGAAGGGTCGGTCGCAGGACATACTTTGTATCAATCGTGTGTGAGGAGAGCCCCTTGGCCCGTGCCAGCTCCACGTAGTCTTCACTGGAATAAATGAGGAAGAACGTACGCCACGCGTAGATGCTGGCGAAGATAGCTCCCAGCACGACCGCTGACACCGGCAGGATCATGTGTTCGGCCACCTCCAGAGCATATCCCAAGGTGGTTTCTGGTATGGGGGGCTCCGCTATATTGCCCCACGGGAGGAGATGAAGTTCAGCTGCAAAGATAAGAATCAGAAACAGCCCGTAGACCCAGCCCGGCGCTGCTGAGCTGGGCGCCAGCCCAATGGTCAGCTTGTCCAGAAAGCTCCCGTAGCGCCGCGACAGAAAGAGTGCGATTAATAATGCTAGGAAAAACAGCAGTAAATTGGCCGTGGCGAACAAAAGGAGCGTCATAGGCAGTCGCTCCAATAGTATCAGTCGAATTTGATTTGATCCGGAATCGCTCGACATGCGCTCCGCCCGACCCAGCTGCAGCGAAAGTGCCCTCCATGTATAGTCGAAGCTCCGTTTGGGGAAGAATGGCTCGTCCATGCCCAGTCGGGTAAGCTCTGTCGCGACGCTGTCCTCAATCAGTTTGTCCAGCTCGTCCGGGGGCAACTGGCGGTTACCAGGATTGGCAAGGATCTGCTGGCCTATTGCGAATCTGATCTCGGCTTCTCTTATTTTGTCAAGCTCGCCGCCCATGTTGGCGATGATAACTGTGATATATATACCGACAATGACGGCAAGAATCAACAGCAGCGCTCTCAGCGCTGCAAACCTGCCCAGCCTGGATATAGCTTCCCGCACGATTTTGAGCTACCTTTCTTTCGGCTTAAGCTTACCTAATTCTGCTTCTTCTTTCAAGCCTGTACAAAGTGCTGAACCTGTCCCCGGGTTGCTGTGGTTGCCAGGCTGGACAAAACCCCACGCTGTCGCGACGGGAGACAAAAGAGCTCAGCTGCTCGGCCAACCTGGCAATAACCTTAGTCGCTAGCTATAGAGCTGCTGCAAAATTCTCGCTATATTATATCAGCCGTTGACTGTTGTCAAGCCTGTGTCTTCCTTCGTATCGCTGGCGATATTTCACGCATCATAGCATGAAATGGCGGTGGGCGAAACGTCTACGACAATGCTGGAATTCGACTCCCTATGATATTGGGGACGCTATGGAGAAGGAGTAGCGCCGGACAATAGAACGAGGGACCGCTGTAAGCGGTCCCTCGCTGGCTTGTCTAGCCAGGTCGCTGACGAAGTGCTAGGGAGCTAGGTACATGTATTTGTCTGTTACTTCGTCACGGGTTACACCCGGGATCGTCAGCATCGCTGCCTCAATAGCCGCATCAGCCTTGTTGAAATTGTAGGCATAGAACGACTCCTGACCCTCAATTATCGTTTGGTAGTTAATATAATCTCCGGTCTTCACGCCGACAGCGGTGTATCTCGGGAAGGCCAGGCCGCCCATGATTGTCCCCACGATGTAGTCGCGGTCAATCGCCCACTGCAGGGCCTGGCGAACCTCGGGCATTGAGAATGGGTTGATTTTTCCCGTCCCGCCGAAGAAGGGTCCGCACGGGTTAAACGTGAACTCGTTGAACGAGCCCGCGCTCAGATAGTAGCCAACGTTACTGGCAGCCTCGACGTCCTCCAGCAGGTCGGCGTCCACGATGGAGAACGCATAGAAATCAAGCTCGTCGCCGATCAGCTGGTTGACGGCTGCCGCGTTGTCCGTTACTACTCTCAGAGTTATGACATCTACCCATGCACCAGTGTGAGTGTCAGGTACGGTTCCAATAGCGACGCACCCCTCCGGGGCCGTCACCAGACCGTCATGAAACCACAGGTCAGCGTCGTCACCATGGTCGGCGAAGCGCCTCAACTCGATGGTGTTGGCTGTGAAGTCAACGTCATGCAGGTAGTACGTTCCGCTGCCTACCCAGAAGTGACCGTAGGTGTCGTAGAAGGTCTCCAGCGCTGTGTAGCGAGCTTGCGCCTCTGACACACTGATGTAGGTGTCCAGAGTCGGCCCGTAGGGAATGTCGCCGGAACCTTTGAGAGTCTCCAGGTATCCGTCAAGCTTGGCCAGGAGGTCGACTCCGCCGATGAAGCTCGTCCAGTCAACCTTCTCCTTCGTAGCCTTATCCTTGGAGAACGCTAGCTCGAGAGGGTCCAGGCTCTCACCATGTATTGCCAGGGCTAGGTTGGGCCAGGTGAACTGACCGTAAGACCCCGCCGGGAACCAGGTGTTGCCCCTGGCTATGAGCTCGGCATCCAGATACCAGTAGTCGTCCCAGGTGGTGACAGTCAGGCTGCCGTCTGTCCCAAACGTGTATTCCACGCCCTTGAAGTGTGACATGAAAGCGTTGAACTCCGTCGCGTAGCCGGCGTCGTAAATGGCACTGTCTGTCTTGCCCCGGTCGAAGGTCAGGATAGCATAGAGCAGGAAGTCGGCCTCGTCCAGCATGCTTCCGTCATGCAGCACAACGCCAGTGGGGCTGTCATCGGTCTTAACGGTACCCGCTGGATAGTTGACAACTGTCTTGGTAAGGGCAGTAATGTTCGTGCTGGGGTACTTGTCAGCCTTCGTAATGAATTGCTGGGTTGTTGCATCCCAGTCAACCCAGGCGCTGTCGGGCACCTGAATCTCATCTTCGAAGTCCACGCTCACCCAGGCCTCGTGCGGTGAGCTGACTCCGATAGGGAGTCCGGTCTGGGCAGTCACCGAGGCGTCGGTTATCCTGTGAGGCCAGGCCAGTCCGGTCTGGGTGTCGTACTCGCAGCCCATTTCGCCGGTTGCGGTCTGCGGGAACCTGTCGTAGGCCCAGTTGCTGCCGGCCACCGGGTTCCAGGGGTCGATCAGCAAATCAACCGTGGCACCGTCCATTGTGAAGTTGCCGTCTGGTACCAGCACATTTCCGGTAGTTGTGTCTCGGAAGTGTATCGTGGGACCCCATAACCAGGAGCCGTAGATACCGCCGTAAGCATCCGCCGCCATGGCTACGTCACAGCCTAGCGGCGAGAAGCCAGCGTTGTCAGTGAGGAAAATGCGGACAGAGTCATTCATTGACATTGGGATCGCGTCCGCGAACAAGGCATCTCGCTCTTCATATGTGGTGAAGTCGTTGTACCACAACGCTTCGGATACCTCCATGAATTCCTCGGTTGGTTCGTAGGCTTGCCAAAGCGGCCCCATGGCAGACCACAGCGGCGTGAAGAAGGCACCGAAGTTCGAGCCTTCATCGCGCGACACCGCGGTGCTGACCCAGCCCCCGGTGTAGACGTTCCACAAACCCAGGTCCGGGTCACCAAGCCAGATACCAGCAAGGTCTCCGCTGATTCCTTTCTGGCGGGTTACCGTGAACCCGAGGTCCTCTAGCTGATCAGCCAGGTAGTCGCCCATCTGTTCTCGCTCATCCTCTGTCCGGATGAGCACGTTTACACTAATAGGTTCTCCTGTCGGCTCTCCGCCCGTACAGCCGGGAAGCACCATAGCCAGAATCCCTATTAGTGCTACGATAGTTACGATAAGTTTTTTCGCCATACTTTTTTCCCTCCTTTGTTTAATCTCGCGATGCTTCTTTTCTGCAAATTCTCATTCGCTAGGCATCACCTCCCTTCTTGGCTTGATTCTATTCTTAAGGATACACTACCAATATTAAAATCCTGTTAAGTATCTCGGGAAATCGGATGTTATTCTGCAGATTATCCTGCAATTTGACGGGCATTGGTAACAAGGGCAACAGAGCCCGATATTAACGTTAAGTCCTGGATGCGGTACGAATTCTCAACAACAACCTCGCAACAGCGGAGGATACTGTCATTCGCGGAGCCACACGCGCAAGTGCCAGACACACTCACCACAAACACTTATGATAACTGGCGCCGAACGATTTGTCAACTGGCTCTACTGATTATTCCCTGGTGGTACTTCTCCGCCGTTGTTTTGCCAGTGCGATGAGGCAGCCATCTCTCTTAACAGTGCGAAGGCGCTGCGTGGCCTTGCTGTCCTCTGTTCTCACCGCGAGATTGCCTTAAACAGGCGGAGAAATGGCCAGTAAGTGCAGCAATTCTCAGTTAAGCTGCCCGCAGCCCCGCTGTTGCT
>CAZLAL010000009.1:0-6517 GCA_964557455.1 uncultured Dehalococcoidales bacterium | reverse complement strand
TCTCGATAATAAAGGTTCCCTTTCTGTTGCAGTTCGGGACTCAGTCCCTCTCTTATGTCCTTAGGCAGGGAATTGAGAGGCGCGGGATGCTGCGTGAATATCCTGAACACCTTAAAATTAAAGACGAAGTCATCGGGGGTGCGCTCCACCCAGAGATAGCCATTTTTTTCGCTGGGCAGTGCGTAGTAACTGCTGTCCACTTCGACGATATTGAACTGGCTGGCATAAAACTGAAGGCGCGCTTCGGCGGAACGGACCGAAGCGGGATAGAAGCGACCAGAATTTATCAGCGTGGGGTCGGTCCATGAAGCGGTGCCTACCCGGATCTTTGCCATCTCGCTCCTTGATACCGCCATTCTACTAGGGGTAGGAGCAGAGAGCAACAGAAGGCTTGACCACAACAGCAGGGGTAGCTTGCCTGCGATTCATGCTGGACATATTTGCCGTTCACTTTCAACGCGAAGTGGAACGAGTGTCTCAGCAATGATATTCAGGTTATCATGCCGCCTCTGGATTGTTCCTTCAACCAGAACCAGTGGCTCGAGCCTGAAGACCTGCCGGTATTTGTGGTATACGTTTGGCCTGATTACTACATTTACCATGCCCTCTTCATCCTCCAGCGTCATAAAGGCAAAACCTTTAGCGGTGGCCGGCCTTTGCCTTATGATGACATAGCCAGCTAATCGTATTGTGGTATCTGGCAAAAGTTGAGCGAGCTCGGAGCTTTTGAGCAAGCCATCCCCGGATATATGCTTCCTGAGTACCTGCAGCGGATGATATTTCGTGGATAGCCCTTGCGCTTCGTAATCAACTCTAATCTCCTCGAGTTCGGTTAAGTCAGGCAGAGAAACCTTGCTATCGTTAAATTCTAAAGGCAGTTCTCCCGGGCCTATCTTTTCCAAAAGACCGAGCTGCCACAACAGCTGTCTCTTCTGGCAGCCAAAGGAATCGAAGGCGCCAGCGAGGATAAGATTTTCTACAGGCTCCCTCTCCAGCCTGGTCCTGGCATAGAAATCCTCCAGCGAATGATAAGGAGCCCTTTCCCGTTCAGCCACTACCTGGCTCATGGCTTTCTCTCCCATTTCCTTTACGTACATCAGACCAAGCCTCACTTTATCACCCTCGGTGCTACATCTTGTGCTACTCTTATTGATGTCTGCGGGCAAAATATCAATCCCGTGCCTCTTGGCATCCCGCACAATCACCTCCGGAGAATAAAATCCCATGGGCTGGTTATTGAGCAGGGCGCAGTAAAACTCGGGCGGATGGTATTTCTTGAGCCAGGCAGATTGATAGCATAGAAGGGCAAATCCAGCGGCATGGCTCTTACAAAAACCGTATTCAGCAAAGCCCTCCAGGGACTCGAAGATGTGACTGGCTTTGCCTCGCTCTACTCCGTTTCTTCCCGCCCCTGCTATAAATCTCTGTCTCATCTCATTCATCGCATCTTTCGACCTTTTCCTGCTCATCGCCCTTCTCAAAGAGTCGGCCTCGCCGGGCGTAAAACTGGCTATGGCAGTGGCGACCTGAATCACCTGCTCCTGAAAAAGAAGGACCCCCAGGGTATCTTCGAGTATTGGCTTCAGCTTCGGATGCAGATATGTTACCTTTTCCAGGCCTTGCCGTCTGCGAATATACGGATGAACCATATTCCCTTGCAGGGGGCCCGGTCTGATTAAAGCCACCTCGATGGTCAGGTCCTCAATAGAGCGTGGTTTTATTTGCGGCAGAGTTTGCATCTGCGCCCGGCTTTCTACCTGAAAGACGCCTACTGTATCGCCCTGGCAAATCATGTCGTAGACTTTCTCATCATCCAAGGGCAATCTATCCAGGTCAAGCTTCCTGTTGTGATTCTTCTCCACAAGCTCACGGGCTTCGTGAATAAGCGATAGCATTCGCAAACCAAGCAGATCCACTTTTATCAACCCGGCATCAGCAACGCTATCTTTATCCCACTGACAGACTATCCTCCCCGGCATAGTGGCTTTTTCCAGGGGCACAATTTCGGTCAGGGGACAGGAGGAAATAATCATGCCTCCATTATGGATGGACAGGTGCCTGGGAAAATCGTAAATCTCTCGACAAAGAGAGGCGAATTCCTGCCATGGCAGCGACGTGAGATACGGCGAAAATTCCTCAATGCCGGCAAGATCCTGCTCTATGTCCTTAGCCCCATATGGTGAAACCGACTTAGCCATCCTATCGAGCAGGTAACCTGGCATCCCCAGTGCCTTGCCCACCTCTCTTACAGCATTTCTTGCCTGGAAGGTCACATAGGTGCAAACCATAGCGGCATGTGCCTGTCCATATTTCTCATAAACGTATTGAATGAGTTTCTCTCTATGATTCGTGGACACGTCTATATCAATATCGGGAATAGACGACATTTCCTCATTCAAAAATCTGCCCAAAAATAGCTTGTTTCTGATGGGATCAACCCTGGTGATGCCCAGGATGTAGGCCACGATAGAGTTAGCTGCCGAGCCCCTGCCCTGAGCAGGAATTCCATTTCTTTGAGCGTAGTCCATAATGTCCCACACGATGAGAAAGTAGCCTGATAGCCCGAGCTTCTCTATTAGACCAAGCTCGTGATTGAGTCTGGCCTCTATCTCCAGGCTGACATTATCGTACCTATCGTGTGCCTTTTGCCAGCATAATTCAGCCAGATACTTCTCTGCAGTTTCACCCTGTGGCAAGAGTAATTCCGGGAAACGATAGTCTGAGAAATTTAGATTGACGTTGCATTGCTCAGCTATAGCCAGTGTATTGGAAAGCGCCCGGGGATAATCCGGGAAAAGCTGTGCCATTTCCTCACAGGATTTGAGGTAAAACTCGGAGTTCAGTCTCAGGGAGCTGCACTCGTCCAGGGTTGTCTTGTCCCTGATGCATGTGAGCACGTCGTAAAGCCTGTGGCCCTCCCTCCTGGCATAATGAACATTGTTGGTGGCAACGTAGCCGAGGTTGAGGTCTTCGGCTAGCTTTACCAAAGCATGACAAATCCCACTATCTTCAGGGTATAGATTGTTCTGAAGCTCTATGTAGAAATTATCCCGGCCGAAAATATCAATATACTTTTTGGCTGCTTCGTAAGCTTCCCCAATTCGCCCGGCAGTTAGCGAACTGGTTATTTCTCCTCTGCGACAGCCAGAGAGGCAAATCAAACCGCCAGAGTGCCGGACAAGGGTTTCCAGACTGAAGGCCGGACTGCCTTTCCTGTGTTCTAGCTGAGCCCTGGTTATCAACCCACACAGGTTGGAGTAGCCTGCGTTATTCTTCGCCAGCAATGTAAGACGGTTCCCGTTTTCCAGCGTCATCTCTGCTCCAATAACGGGCTTGATGTTAGCTTTCAGGCATGCTTTGTAAAATCGGATGGCTGCATATAACCCGTTACGGTCGGTAAGAGCTAACGCAGGCATTCCCAGATCTGCTGCACGGCTTACCAAAGCCTCCGGATGCGACGCGCCATCAAGTAGAGAGAAATTGGAATGACAGTGAAGCTCTACGTAACTTCTCATGCTCGGAACTCATTAACATTTCTAATCGTAGACACGCTGCAGATACCAAGCTCCGGTGAGTAAATCTCGGTAGAGTTCCCAGACAATGCCAGATTCAGTCCTGACCTGGAAATATTCCCTTTCGACCGGTCTCCTCCACCATCCTTGAGCTATCCGCCATTGTTTCAGCGTCTCTCCCACCCTTTCCTTCTTCCCCTTATAAAGAAAGGTGCTCGGCTTGTATTGGACACCTTCCTCAACTTCCAGTCTTATAGCTTCTTTGAATAACTTGCTCATCTCTCAAAGGTCAAATCCCGTGAAGGAAAAGGAATCCTCTGGCAGCGGGCTATTTGCTTTAACGAGCACCTTACCGACCACTTCTTTGCCATACCTTTGCCGCAGCCAGCTTATCGCTGAGCTCAGCCTTTCCCTATGCCTTAACGGCTCATCCAAAAACAAGGCTTGTCTGCCACTTTCAGGGCAGAAATCAGTCAAAGTCAGCCGCATTTCGTTTACGGGAGCTGTGAACCTTGCTGACTCCAGATATTGCTTTAAGTGAAGTAACATCACTTCTTGACAGGAAGTCGCTTCTTTGAAGTGAACCTCTCGCTGAGCAATATGTTCATTGCTGAAGTGCATAAATATTGTCAGCCGCAGGCAACATTGCCAGTGCTCCTTCAATTGCTGACTTAACCTGGCCAGGAGTTCATTACCGCTAGCTAAAACTTGACTGGTAGTTTCTGCCGCAGGCTCAAAACAAAGCTGCTCTTTCAGCACTGGCACCGTAGACCAGGGAATTAACGTTGACCTATCAACGCCATTGGATAGCTCCCACAACCGCTCGCCTTCATGCCCGAATTCCAAGCTGACAGCCGCTGGTAACAAATCCGCCAGTTGTCCTATTCGATAGATGCCGAGCAGCTCAAGCCGCTCCAGAGTCCTGGACGAGGCGGGCAAAAAGCGTACAGGCAAGTCTTTAAGGAAATCCTTGCCCTCCCCTTCGCTAACAACAATCACCTTTCCCGGCGTGGCAATCTGGCTGGCTGTCCATGCCACAAATTTATTCGGGGCAATGGCTGTCAAGAGCTGAAGCTGGAAACGCTTCCCAATTATCTGCCTGACCTCCCCGACAAACTCGAGTTCATTATACTCATAGCTCAAATCAATGAAAGCAGCGCCCGAAGTCCCTGCTTCTACCACCGGACTGTAACTGGTCAGTAGAGTCAAGATAGCAGTAAAGACATCGGTGTATTTCCCCTCGTCCGATGACAAGAATGTCCCTTGTGGACACAAAGCATATGCCTCTCTCAGAGGCATGCCCTGCTTGACGCCGCACGATAATGCTTCCTGTGAGGCATCATATACCGCCTTCCGTTCACAAGGTAGCCCTCCGATAATGATAGGCCTTCCTCTCAACGAATCATTATCTTTTGCCTCGATTTGAACAGCAAAGTGAGGAAAGAAGAAAGATGCAACTCTCATCCCCGGCCCCTCGACTACTGGTCCAGCTTTCTCAGGACAGCAACCACTTTACCCTGCACTTCTATGTTTTCAGGACTTGTATATATAGATTTCATTTTGCTATTCGCTGGCTGCAGGCGAATCTGTCCCGATTCACGGTAGATTTTTTTCAGCGTTACCTCTTGCTCATTCTTGAGCCATACCGCTGCCATTTCACCATCTTCTGCAGTTTGCTTTACTTCCATAATCACGATATCGCCATCATTGATAAGGGCATCAAGCATGGACGTCCCTTTTACTTTCAGGGCATAGATATTGCGTTTATTGCCCACCATATCTGCTGTTATCCTGAGTATCTCTTCAGGCGAGTTAACCCAGGCATCTGAATTGGGGACAGGAATCGGTGCTCCAGCGGCAATTGTCCCCAGTAGCGGCACATCTACAATACCCTTCTCCACAAGCTGAATGCTTCTGAAAACTTCGGGGTCGCGACGAATTTGTCCTTCTTTCTCCAGAATATTCAAATGATATTGGACCAGCGAGGTTGAACTAATACTGCAGCCTTTCATAATATCTCTGACGGTCGGCGCATAGCCCCTCTCATCAAAGAAATAGCGTATATATTCAAGAATCTTTTCTCTGATCTCCGGTTTCCTCATCATAGTCTCCTATCATAGATTATATTTAACGAGTGTTCTATGGAACAAGTGTATCAACTAATGCAGAGCTTGTCAAGACCCTGGAGCAACAGCTGGGAATTTTCCTAAACCAGCGGATGCTGGTTCTGCCTTACACCAGGCACTTCCGTGGACCTATCGCCCGAACAAATACCGCCCTGTTTCTGGGCTATTTCTTAAGGCGCTTTGCCCACTGCTTGCAGAATTTGCTGACCTTGGGTGAGATCACCGCCTGGCAGTACGGTTGTTCAGGATGTCGGGAAAAGTACTCCCGGTGGTAGCCCTCAGCAGGATAGAATTTGTCCAGCGGCACAACCTGTGTCACGATGGGTTTCTGCCACAGGTGAGCCCCATCAAGTTCCTTGATGAGCGCTTCAGCGATGGCCCTCTGTCGGTCGTTGTGATAGAAAATGGCGGAACGGTATTGCGTGCCCACATCTTGGCCCTGCCGGTTCAATGTCGTCGGGTCGTGAACCGAGAAGAAAATTTGCAGGATTTCCCGATAAGAAATCTTGCCGGCATCGAAGGTCACCTGAACAGCCTCCACGTGGCCGGTGTCATTGCTACAGACCTCTTGATAGGTGGGATCGGCGCTGATGCCACCTGTGTAGCCGGGAATCACATCCTCGATCCCGTCTACCTCCATGAAGATCGCTTCCAGGCACCAGAAACAGCCGCCAGCAAGGGTGGCGACTTCTACTCCACTCCTCTCGGTCATAGCTTGTTCTGTGCTGCGAATTTCAAGGCAACGCCGTTTATACAGTAGCGTTTCCCAGTCGGCGGCGGGCCATCATTGAAAACGTGACCGAGATGGGCACCGCACCTGGCGCAGAGCACTTCCGTCCGCAGCCTTCCCTCGCTTGTATCGGGCTGCTCTGTCACATT
>CAZLAL010000008.1:0-9735 GCA_964557455.1 uncultured Dehalococcoidales bacterium | reverse complement strand
GGCAGTTCGAGCAACATCATCGAAGCTAGCTGGCTGGCTTTGGCCGACAGCATGGAATACTGGCTGATAAAGCGGACTGGCGAAGGCAAGAATTTGGCTTCTTCCTTCAGCACCGTGCCTTTAACCAGTCCAGAACAAAGTCCATAGCTGCCTGTTCCAGACGCAACTTGTGCTTGGCGCCAGGGACTATCCTCAGTTCCTTGGGCTCTTTAGCCTTCTCATAGAGTCTGTAGGCGTGCTCCGGCGGTATTAGCTCGTCGGCATCTCCATGGACCATAAGCAGCGGACGGGGAGAGATTTTATCTATCCACCTTATCGGTGAGATGGTCTCAAATCCTCTTTGCCATTCCTCTATTGACGGTGGAAAATCCTCATCCCGGATTGCCCCGATTTGGCGAAAGCGCTTGACACTATCCACAGGCGTTTCTCTTTGAGAGAGCGTGTGAAAATCCGCCGGGCAGGCACATGTCGCCACCGAAGACACTCTAGAGTCATGGGCGGCCGCATAAACGGACACTGCTGCCCCTCCGCTAAATCCCAGCAGGCAAAAACGGGCCTTGTCTACCCCCTTCAGGTTGTAGAGAAAATCAAGCGCAGCCTGCAAATCCCGACTCCAGCCCAGGATGTCGAGGTTGCCCTCGCTCTTTCCCGTCCCGCGGAAGTTGAAAATCAGGGTGCTGAAGCCGGCACGGCAGAACCGTTGCGCCAGCAGCGCGTAGCCCTTGTCAGCCGGGTCGGGACGGGCAGCCGGAATGCCGTGACAGATGCACAGGGCAGGATGAACCTTACCGCTCGAGGGAATATGCAACTCGCCGGCAAGCTCAAGCCCGTCGGCTCTCAGGCGAACTTCCCTCACTGCCATCTTTCAGCAACCTAGAAAGAAAACATTCGCCTTGTTCTTTTGAAAATGAGGCCCGCTATCAACCCCAGCAACAGGCCTCCAAGATGAGCCTGCCAGGCTATCCCGGGGAGGAAAGAAAGTAGCAATAAGATTATGATTGCTATCCATAGTGGGATAGGGATAGGGATGAAGAATATGAAAACCGGCACTCTGGGAACCATTATCGCCAGGGCTCCGCCAAGCGCAAAAATAGCTCCGGAGGCTCCTATGCCCGGTATAAAGCGCGGTCCAAGCAGAACGTAGAAGAGATTTCCTACTAGCCCTCCCAGAAAAAATACTGCCAGGAAGCTTCTTTCTCCCGCTGCCCGGATGAGGAAGCTTCCCAAAAAATACAAGGCTATCATATTGAACAGCATGTGCCAGAAACTGCCGTGGACAAACATGCTGCTTATGATAGTCCAGGGTTGCTGAAAGACCTCGTCCGGCCTCAACCCGAGAAGGCCGACAACTTCATTATCTGCTGTGATGGGATACCCGCCGACCCCCAACTCGATTATGAAGATTAGGACGTTTAGAGCGATCAGGAACCACAGGACATTGAGATTGACGGTGCGATAAGTTCGCATTGCACAATTATAGATTAAATCTAGCTTCTAGTTCAATAATCTGTTACCAGAAGTTGGTCCACTGCCAGACATATTGTAATCTTCGAACCACTGAGTCTATAATAGGCAAGATATCCAGGCTGGCAAGACACTCTCTTTGCGGGAATCTTGAGTGAGCGAGCAAATTTCAGAGCAGAAACGAACGCTTCTTCCACTAGTCATAACGGGCGTAATTCTAGCGGCCATCTGTGGCATCTCGCTCTATATACGCATCGCTTTGCCCTATGAGCAGATCTTTGTCAACGACTGGATCTGGTTCCGGGAGACCGATGCCTATTATTACATACGCAACATAGAGACCCTGGTTCAGAACTCTCTCCATTTCAATTCCTTTGACCCTTACATACTCTACCCCGACGGTGGCATAGGACTTGCCCGACCATTCTTCGCCTGGCTTACCGCTGCCGTCACGCTGCTCGTTAGCGGAGGGAGCGCAGCTCTGCATAGCATAGAAGCAGTGGGAGCTTACATGCCTGCCATCCTAGGCACACTGACAGTCATCCCCGTATATTTCATCGGCAAGGAACTGTTTAACCGCTGGGTGGGCGTGATTGCAGCCGCCTTGACTGCTATTTTGCCCAGCGAATTCATGCATCGTTCACTGCTCGGGTTCACCGACCATCACGTGGCCGAGGTTTTGCTTAGCACCGTGTCCATACTCTTCTTGATAATGGCCATTAAGCGGGCTCGAGAAAGGGAGATTTCCTTCCAGCATATTGTGAGGAGAGACTGGTCAGCTATCAGAAAGCCTCTCATTTATACTCTGCTCTCTGGCATCTTTCTGGGTCTTTACCTCCTTACCTGGCAGGGCGGGCTGCTGTTCATGTTCATCATATTTGCTTACCTGGTCATTCAGTTCGTTGTGGATCACTTCAGGCGTAAATCGAGCGACTATCTGTGTATTATCGGCGTGCCTCTCTTCCTTATCGGCTTCCTGATGCTTCTCCCAGTACTGGGTACAAGCAGCCAGGATACAATCTATCGTATATCTCTGGGAATTGCGATAGCCACCCCCGTAGTCTTGAGTATCATCTCGCGCGTCATCGCCAGCAGGGCCTGGAAGCCAGTTTATTACCTCTTGACCCTTCTGGGACTGGCTGGAATCGTCCTTGCTATGCTATACGCCATTGACTCCTCGCTATTCCGGTACATGGTCAACCTGTTCAGCATCTTCGGCCGGACCGGTGCGGCTCTCACTATCATGGAGGTGTCCCCCATCCTTTTCCCCTTCGGTGAATTCACCTTCGTGGTGGCCTGGTCTAACTTCACCACTGCTTTCTTCATCGCAGGCGTCGCCTGGTTCATGCTGGTTTATCCAGCTGCCATGGAAAGAATGGCCGACAAAATCCTCTTCGCGGTGTGGATCATAATAACGCTGATAACAGTCCTGTCCCAATGGCTCTTCGGTTGGTTCATTTTCTCTGCAATGCTCGTATACTTTGCCATCAAACACGAAGATGCCGGCAAGATTCTGTTCCTGGTGTGGAGCATAGTAATGCTGCTGGCAGTTCTGGGACAGCGACGCTTTGGCTACTACTATACTGTAAACGCCGCCTTGCTCACGGGGTATTTCTCCTGGAAGATGCTGGACATTGCTGGCTTAGGCAGATTATTGACTAAGTCTAGAGAAGTAGTAGGAGCAGTCAAGAAATTCAAGAAAGCAAAGAAAGCCCGAGAGAAAGCGAAACATAAGACATTTATGCAGCCCAGGGGCGTCTGGGTAAGGGTTCTTGTTGTCGCCATAGTCCTCTTCTTCGTCGTCGTTTTCCCCAATATCCCGGCGGCCGAAGCACTTGCCGGCACCGAGAATATTATCATGAATAAGGGGTGGTATACGTCGTGCTTGTGGCTGCAGGACAAAGACGGCACGGGTCACCCTAATACGCCGGAGCCTTTCGGCGACCCCGAGTTCTATTATGAGTTATATCCCCCGCGGCGCGAATTCGATTATCCCGACACCGCCTATGGGGTCATGTCCTGGTGGGACTACGGCTATTTCATAATGCAGATTGGCCATCGGATACCCAATGCCAACCCTACGCAGGCCAACGCTGCAAAAGCTGGCGAATTCTTCACTGCTCAGAACGAAAGCGAGGCCCAGGAAATCGTCCAACGGCACAACCTGGATACAAAATACGTAATGATGGACAATCTGATGGCATCCTCAAAATTCTATGCCATGGTGGAGTGGGCAGGGGGCAACGTGAGCACCTTTCAGCAGTATTACGGCATACCACCGCAGGCAACCGGCGGAGTCCCACAGGCGCTCTATTTGTTTTTTAATCCCGCTTATTACAGGTCAATTGCCGCCAGACTTTACAATTTCAATGGCCAGGCGGCACTTCCTGCTCAAAATTCCACCTTGGTTGTCCCCTGGAACGGGGAATCAGTCTACAGCACGGGACGATCCGAGATACGGTATAGGAACATTGCTGCAGAACCCAGATATTTCTCCAGCTACGAAGATGCTCAAGCCTATGTGGCAGCTCAGACATCGGGGAATTACGGAATAGTGGGGTATGATCCTTCTGCTACTATCGTGCCCCTTGAAGCGTTGGACAGCTATGAGCTCGTCTACCAGTCCGACACCGCACAACCGGTCAAAGTCTTCAAGTATCTTGGCCCCGACGAGTCCTGAGTAGAAGACACAGCCATCTTCGCCAGTCTTGGTCATTGCCAGTCACGCGCCCCAATCTCTATTCCTCCCAATAGCGGTTTGCTTTGCCATAAGCGCCCTTGCTAGACTGCCTAGAAGGATAGCCAATATGATACAATAGTCCAGACTCAATAGAGAACGGCGCTTGAAATGAAGGCATTAATACTGGCTGGTGGTAAGGGGACCAGGCTTAAGCCACTGACTAACACCATCTCTAAGCAACTTATTCCGGTCGCTAACAAACCCATACTTTACTATGTCCTGGAGCAGGTCGTTGAGGCTGAAATAACCGATATTGGCATTGTTATTTCGCCGGAAACCGGCCAGGGGATTAAAGAAGCGTTGGGAGATGGCTCAAAGTGGAATGCTAAAATCACTTACATTCTGCAGTCCGAGCCCCTGGGCCTCGCGCATGCCGTGAAGACAGCGCGCGACTTCCTCGGCGATTCTTCTTTCCTGATGTTTCTTGGCGATAATCTTATTCAGGGCGGCGTGAAGGGCTTCGTCCAGGAGTTTGCTGCAAACAAATTTGATGCTCTTGTTCTACTAAAAGAAGTTGCCGACCCGCGCCTGTTCGGCGTTGCCGAACTAAACGAAAAAGGCGAGATAACCAGGATTGTTGAAAAGCCCAGCGAGCCAAAGACAAATCTGGCGGTGCCCGGCGTTTACCTCTTCACCGGAGACGTGCATCAGGCCATAGACAAGATAAAGCCATCGTGGCGGGGGGAGCTTGAGATAACCGATACCATTCAGCAGCTGATTGATTCCGGCAAAAAGGTGCACAGTCACATCCTTACCGGCTGGTGGCTGGACACAGGCAAGAAAGACGACTTGCTGGAAGCTAACCGCATCGTGCTCGATGAATTTGTGAAACGGGATGTAAGAGGTCAGATTGATGCTGCCAGCAAGGTGGCAGGCAGAGTCCACGTCGGCGCAGGAACGACCATAGAAACCAGCACCATCAGGGGGCCGGTATCTATCGGCGATAACTCCCGTATCAAGGACTCGTATATTGGCCCTTTCACAAGCATTGCTGCCGGGACCATAATTGAGCACTCTTCGATAGAGCACTCGGTTGTCATGGAAAAGTGCTCTATTCGCAATATCGAGCGCTTGACTGACTGCGTCATCGGTCGCTGTGCAACGGTGACCAAGAGGGGAGATGACTTGAAGGCAACCTCACTCTTTGTCGGCGATGATGCCAGGGTCGAGCTCTAGCAGCCAAGGAACGACATGCCATTTACTTTCAAGAGGCTAAGTATCCCCGAGGTGCTTCTGATAGAACCGAAGGTGTTTGAAGATGAGAGAGGCTTCTTCATGGAAACATATAAGATGCCTGATTTTGCCGCTGCCGGCATAGACGCCAATTTCGTCCAGGAAAACGACTCTCGTTCCAACAAAGGAGTCTTGAGAGGCCTGCATTATCAAAACCCACCCTTTGCACAGGGAAAACTGGTGAGGGCGGTAAAGGGTGAAGTGTTCGATGTCGCGGTTGACATAAGAAACGGCTCGCCTACCTGGGGCAAGTGGGTGGGGGTAATCCTGTCAGAAGAGAATAAGAATATTCTCTACGTTCCCGAAACCTTTGCTCATGGTTTCTGTGTCCTTTCAGAAATTGCCGAAGTCCTATATAAGACCACCAGCATTTACTCCGCTGAAGCTGAAGCTGGAATCATCTGGAACGACAAGGACTTGAATATCGAGTGGCCTGTCAAAGAGCCGATTCTGTCCGCAAAAGACAAGAAATGGCCAGTTCTGAAGAATGCGGACATCAAGTTTTACTACAAGGGTTCCCAACGTCGTCATTCTGAGGGAGAGGAGCGACCGAAGAATCTCACGGGCCCTTCGCTGCCCTCAGAGTGACATAAGGCTCGTTGAATAGCTATATTACAGTCAAGGAGGAAGCAGAATGAAGCTACTTGTTACCGGCGGCGCCGGCTTCATCGGCAGCAATTTTGTCCGCTATTTTCTCAAAGAACACCCCGATTGGGAGATAACCAATCTGGATAAGCTCACTTATGCCGGCAATCTCGAAAACTTAAAGGATATCGAAGATAAGCCCGGATATCGCTTCGTCAAAGGGGACATAACCGATCGAGAACTCATCAGCAAAATCCTCCAGGACCGGTTCGATGCTATTATAAACTTCGCTGCTGAATCTCACGTTGACCGCAGTATTCTGGATGCCTCGCCCTTCATCGAGACCAATATTAAAGGTACCCAGATTCTCCTAGAGGGAGCGCGCCAATACAGCGTGGCAAGATTTGTACAGGTATCCACTGACGAAGTCTATGGCTCTACAGAGAAAGGCAAGTTTACCGAAAAATCGCCTCTGGCTCCCAATAGCCCCTACTCAGCCAGCAAGACCGCCGCCGACCTCTTATGCCATGCCTACTGGAAGAGCCACCAGCTCCCGGTAATGATCACGCGCTGCTCCAATAACCTGGGACCGTTCCAGTTCCCCGAGAAGTTGATTCCCCTGGCTGTCACCAACGCTCTGGAGAATAAGCCCGTTCCCGTCTATGGAGACGGACGGAATGTGCGGGACTGGATTTATGTGGAGGACCATTGCCGCGCCCTGGACACGGTCCTTCAAAAAGGCAAACCCGGCGAGGTATATAACATCGGCGCCAATCAAGAGAAGACAAACCTGGAGCTGATACATCGCCTCCTGGATATCATGGGCAAGTCCCGCGAGCTCATAACTTTTGTCACCGACCGGCCCGGCCATGACCGCCGCTATGCGCTGGATACGACCAAGATAAGCAGGGAGCTGGGCTGGAAGCCCGTTTATTCCTTCGATAAAGCCCTCTCCATCACCGTCGACTGGTATATAAACAATGAAGCCTGGTGGCGAAAGATAAAAAGCGGCGAGTACGCCAAATACTACGAAAGAATGTATTCCCAGAGATGAAAGTCCTAGTCACAGGCGCCGGTGGCCAGCTGGGCACCGACCTCCGCCAGGTCATTCCGGATTCCCAGCTTATCGCGCTGACCCATAAGGACATAGACATCACCGACATGGATTCGGTGAAGGGGGCCTTCAACAAATACAAGCCCGATATAGTCATCAATACCGCTGCCTATGTTCGGGTTGATGACTGTGAGGAACAAAAAGATAAAGCCTTTCTGGTGAACGCTCTGGGCGCCCGTAACGTCGCCGTCGCTGCTCAGGAACTCGGAGCTAAGCTCGTGCATCTCAGCACCGACTACGTCTTCGGCGGCGAACCTGAACCGCACACTGCCCCTTACACCGAGTTCGATACGCCTGTTCCCCTTAGCATTTATGGAAACTCTAAGCTGGCCGGGGAGGACCTCGTTCGCCATCATTGCCTCCGGCATTTCATCGTCAGAGCTTCGGCCCTTTTCGGCGTTGCCGGCTCCAGCGGCAAGGGCGGCAACTTCGTCGAGACCATGCTCAAGCTCGCCGGAGAGCGCGATGAGCTTAGGGTGGTCAACGACCAGGTCTTCTCCCCCACCTACGCAAAGGACCTGGCCCACAAAATAGCTCAGCTCATGACCACGGACTATTACGGCATATTCCATATCACCAACAAAGGCAGCTGCTCCTGGTACGAGTTCACCGTGGAAATACTTAGGCTGGCTGGCATAAAGACCCCGATCGTGCCCATAACTTCCGACCAGTACCCCCAGAAAGCCCGCAGGCCCCGTTACTCAGTATTGGATAATTACCACCTGCACCTCCTGGGCATGGACGACATGAGGCCCTGGCAGGAAGCACTGAAGGATTACCTGGCAGCCAGAGGTCACATTACCTGAAGAGAATCAACTCTTTCCGTTCACATCACTGTGAGCCGCGATGTAATCGAGCAGTGGCAATTTCCTTATCGACCGAACAACAATACAAGAATACGAGGCACATCCCAAAGGGGGCCTGCAATAGTTGACAAACATGCGTCGCTTGACTAACATGTTAGCTAATTAGCACAGCACGGAAGGGAGGAGCAGCGTGAACTGGCTAAAACATCTAGCAACAGCAGCCGCACTCGGCATTTCGCTTTTCCTCATTCTCTCGCAAACGCTTTATGCCTCTGTCGATACCGCCCAGTTGGGCCAGTCGGCGCAGGCCTACTATATCGACCCCGGCACAGGCAGCATTATCATTCAGGTGCTCATCGGGTCGTTTGTGGCCGGACTCGCCATGGTTGGCGTCTACAGAATGAGGGTAAAGAATTTCTTCACCAGTTTATTCACCGGGCGAAGACACGGCAAGCAGAGTGACGAAAATAAGGAGAGTGAGCAGTCCAACTAGTGTGGGCAGTGCACAGCTCCCCGCTTCCTTCCGCGACCCCAGCGGTTTTCTCTTCCGGCATGATGGAGTCATCTACCGTCAGGTAAACCTGGTCTATAAAGACGACTATAGCCATCTGATGGATTCAGACCTTTACCGGGCTCTTGTCGACGACAACCTTCTAATTCCCCACGAGGAAGTCGGGATTGAGTCGCCGGCACCTGAACTGGCCTATAAGATAATCAGGCCGGAGCCGATACCGTTTATCTCGTATCCCTACGAATGGTGCTTCAGCCAGCTAAGAGACGCTGCCCTAACGACACTCAAAATACAGAGAAAAGCCCTCGACTTCGGCATGTCGCTGAGAGACAGCAGCGCTTACAACATACAGTTTAAAAACGGCAAACCGCTATTCATCGATACGCTCTCGTTTGGTAAGTACCATGAAGGCGAGCCCTGGGTCGCCTACCGCCAGTTCTGCCAGCATTTCCTGGCCCCGCTGGCCCTGATGAGCTACAAGGACATACGGCTGAGCCAGTTGCTCAGCGTGCACATAGATGGGCTACCTCTTGATTTAACAGCCTGCCTGCTGCCCTGGCGGACGCGCTTCAGACTTGGGCTCCTTTCTCATATTCACCTTCATGCCCGCAGCCAGAAACGCTTCGCCGACAAACAAATAAATCTCAAACAGCAGCGAATTAGTCGCTACGCCTTCCTGGGCATTCTCAACAGCCTGGAATCCACCGTCAAGAAGCTGAAATGGCAGCCCGGGGGCACCGAATGGGCTGAGTACTATCAGGACACCAATTACACGCCGCAGGCCTTCGAACACAAGAAAACCATTGTGGCAGGCTTCCTGGACAGGGTCAGACCGGCAACTGTCTGGGACCTGGGCGCCAATGTGGGCATATTCAGCCGCCTTGCCAGCGACCGGGGAATCCCCACTGTATCCTTTGACGTCGACCCTGCTGCCGCGGAAAAGAACTATTCGAACTGCGTTGCCAGGGGTGAAACCAATATCTTGCCGCTGCTAATTGACTTAACCAATCCCAGTCCCAGCATCGGCTGGCAGCACAAAGAGCGGATGTCCCTCGTAGAACGTGGCCCTGCTGATGCCGTGCTCGCCCTGGCGCTGGTTCACCACCTGGCTATCTCCAACAATCTCCCTTTCTCCAGGATTGCCGACTTCCTCAGCGACATCTCTCACTGGCTCATTGTCGAGTTTATTCCCAAGACCGATTCACAGGTCCAGAGGCTTCTGGCTACCAGGGAGGACATTTTCCCTGATTACACCCGACAGGCTTTTGAACAGGAGTTTAGT
>CAZLAL010000007.1:0-8007 GCA_964557455.1 uncultured Dehalococcoidales bacterium | reverse complement strand
CGCCGGGGAGCGGCTTCAAGTGACACAAGGCGCCATGCTATGCAGCACCCGACGCAATTTCAGGCATCTTGTGCTCTTATCATGCAAGGCATACACTATGTTAATAAGGTCGGCATCTCGGGAAAGCTTCAACAAGACTTAGAAGGAGGTGCAATATGCCAAGAGGAGATGGCACTGGACCGGCCGGGCGCGGACTGCGTGACGGCTCTGGTAGGAAAGCCGGCGGGAGAGGACAGCGGGGCGGACAAAAGGGACAGGGCGCGGGGACCGGGGGCAAAAAGGGCGGATGCAAGAAGTAATGGTCGCCACTCAGGTTATATGGGAGTAAAGCACAAATTCATAGCTTGAGTGGCAACCTATAATCCCGTGGTCCTGGCGGAACAGGGCTTCCCTGCTCTGCGGAGGAGGCTCGGGCGCAGTAACTACTGTGATGCTGGTTTTTGCTGGTTGAGAACACGCAGTTTGGCTCGGACTTCCTCTTCTTGCCGCTTCAGTGCGTCCAAGCGTTTGGCAGCTTCCGCAGCCTCAATCGTCCGTTCCTTACTCGCGATGAAGCCGGCTCTTGACTTTGCCCTTGAGCTTTCCGCGGGATTTCTGCGCAGGGCTTTCAATTCCCTCCTGGCCTTGTCTATCCTGGCCACGACATCCTCGAGTTCCTTATTAAGCTCTTCTTCTGTTTCCATAACCCGGTCCTTTAATTATCTCTCTCTTTGTTCTATCCGGATCCGCCCGGCTTAGCCGCCGTAGCTATTCTTCCTCTATGGTTATCCGGATGATGACATCGCCTGGCTCATGCCGCCTTTTCAATATACCATAAGTCAACTAAAGGGTGCAGTCCAATCATTCATAGGACGCAGCGCCTGATTTGTGGCAGGCAAGACTCCTGGCACGTGGCTGTCTCCTTTACAGGACCGTGTAGAGCTTGTACTCGACGCCGGCCGGAATCAAATTCCCCACTCCGACTGCAACAATACGGTTGAGCCAGCCATATTTCTGAGAGCCGGTTTCCATTGTCGCTGTGACCCGGAAGTAGTATTTCGATGAATCGACAGCCTGACCGCTGATTGCCTTGATGGCAACCTCAGCAGTCATCTCGTTAATGCCTCTGAGATTACAATATATCAGGTGGTTGTCATCGGTGCGTAAGACGCAGCGAACATCCACCTCTACCAGCTGGTCGGCCCGGCGGACAAACCAATCCCCTCCACCGGGAAGCACAACCCCTTTCATTTTCGGGCCTTCGAACGTGCCGCCTCTTATGTATACTATCTGCTGTTTGCCATGCGGTGTCGCCCCCACATCTATTACCTGCCGCCAGTCAACATGCGCAGTCAAAGTGCACAGTAACTCGGTCTTCAAATCCGACATTCGTTTCCCCTCTCAGTGGCCGAAAGACAGTGTCGTGCCTATTCGCATCCCGGGAACATTATACCTGATTTGTAGCAGGCCTGACGGGGACGCCGTGCCCGGAGTCACGCCTCAGTAAGCGACGGTGAATCGTTCCCGAATATGTTGCGGCCGCTCCAGTTCGTCGAGTATGGCGACGGCATAGTCCTGCGTGGAGATTTTGCTTTCGCCCTCTTTGTTCTTAAGGAGCTGGTCCTTCCCCAGCCGGTAATGTCCCGTCCGCTTACCGGGGGCAATGGAGGCGGGCGGACTCAAGAAAGTCCACTCAAGCTCCTCTTCTTTCCTCAGCATGGAAAGCACTTCCGCGGTTGCCAGGACTCCTTTTTTCACCTGCTCCGGGAAACTCGCCGTATCCAGAACTCTCACGCCGGGAGCCACTTCCAGAGTCCCTGCCCCGCCCACGACCAGCAATCTCTTGATTCCCGACTTCTTCACCCCGCCGATAATCCTCTTGTAGCCCTCGATTTCATCATCGTAGATGTTGGGATTGTCCCAGCCGGGATTGTAGGCGCTTATGACCGCGTCATGGCCTTTCACCAGTCCGTCCACCTTGTCTTTCAGAATGTCCGCTTTCACAACCGTAAGAAGAGGGTCTGGCACGGTTATCTTCTCAGGATGGCGCACTATGGCAGTCACATGGTGGCCCCGTGCCAGCGCTTCGTCGCGAATGAATGCGCCAATCTGTCCGCTTGCTCCGATGATTGCTACTTTCATAAATGTCACCGCCTTTCTTAGCCTCACAGCCGCGCAGGTTTCCCCACGCCGGAATTACCCATGCCTATTATATACTACTCGTATGCTCAGGAAATAATGACTGCCTTGGAGCAGGACTGACTGGTCGCTGATTAAATCGAGGAGTGGGATGGTGTCCCTGGAGTTCGCTGCATTCATAATCCTCTCTGTATAATGGAGAATCGAGATAGCCAAAGCAGGAGGCATAAGAGGGTATTCCAGCAACGGCCTTCCGTATGCCTGTATTGGGAGCGGCACGCGTAACCTGGTTGTATTCGGGGGACTGGAGTTTCGGCATGAGCCGCCATCCGGCATTATGCTGCGCATGAGTACCGGTTATTTAAGGGGACTCGCAGATAGCTACAAAATCTACCTTGTGAACAGGCGGCCCGGCCTTCCTCCGGGATATACACTGAGCGATATGTCGGATGATTACGCCGTCATGACTAAGAATGAACTGGGCGGTATGGCCGACATAATCGGCGTCTCCACAGGTGGGGCGATAGCCCAGCACTTCGCCATAGAGCATCCCGATTTAGTGAGGCGTCTCGTACTTGCCATGACCGGTTTCCGCCTTAGTGCAGAAGCCAAAGAACTGCAGATGAAAGTGGCGGAACTGGCACGAAAACGCAAGCGGCGCGCAGCCTACGCATTACTGGGCACAGCCATCATCCGGAGGGGAATTGGGAAACACGCTTTCAAATGGTTTATGTGGCTGATGGGTCCTGTCGCTATACCGGCCGACCCTTCGGACGGGATTGTGGAAATTGAGGCAGAGGACCGCCACGACCTCAGTGACCGCCTGGACAGGATCAAGGCAGACACCCTGGTGATTGGCGGTGAGGAAGACTTCTTTTATCCTGTCCGTGAGACAGCCAGGAAAATACCCAATGCCAAACTGGTCCTGTATCCGAAGCTCGGGCACAACGCCATGTTCGCGCGAAGCCGCCAGTTCGGTGAAGAAATAAGAGCTTTCCTGCTGGGCTGACAGATTAAGATGTCCGGCAATAAAGAACATTAACACTGGTATTCTGGCCGATAGCCGCTGACTTGTAGCAGGCCCGGAAACAGAGCCTGTAAAGGAGACGGCATCAGGGGAATTCGGGAGTGTTTCTCGCTGAAACGGGGAGGGCCTTACGAAGTCACTTCTTGCTCTCTAGAAGGCCCCTGGCCCAGGCTGCGGCCCGCTCCAGTTCTCCTTCTTTCAGTGGACCCTGGCCACCCGTAACGAAGAACCCCTCGGGAGGCGCTATGAGAGCAGCGCCTTTTTTCTTGAGCTTGCCTCCGATGCGTCCCGCCGCATATCCAAACACGCCGACGATTCTCTTCGAGATTCTGGTATCGAAGGCAGCCACGCTGATACCTTTCAGAGAAAGCTCAGGCACTTTCTTAAGAAAGTCCTGGACCCCCGGTACGGGCCTGCCTCCATGGGTCGGAGAACCCACAATGAGGAGGTCAAGAGATATTAGTTCCGAGGGGTTCGCCTCGCCCGCCCGCATTACCTTTACCTCCGCGGACGGTGCGATAGCGTCACCGATAGCCCTAGCGATTTTCTCCGTATTGCCGTAAACTGAGTCATATACTACTAAAGCTTTCATTAGACACCTCCACTCGATACTCTATTATCCAGTGTACACGCGTATTGATGAATCTTCAACCACGGGTACCCTCGTTCGATGCCGCGTATCGTATTCTGGGGAGGTTGTACCTGATTTGTAGCAGGCCTTGCGCATGTCGGGCGCGCGGATTCTGCACCGGCGAAGGACAGCTTCGAGCGGTGGGGCGGGGACGGACGGGGGGAAGAGCAGGAAGGAGGGCGGGGCGATTCGTTTTGTAAAAGGCACTATTTTTTCTTGAGTCGAACAGCGCTTTTTTGTACGTAAGGCGACGACCTAAGCCAGTTTCAGTTGTCAAAGTACGTACGATTCGTTTTGTCGGGTTGGCATTTGCTTTTACGAGCCGTGCGGGCGGAGGGACTGACGGGGGGAAGCTGGAATGATTCGGTCTGTAAAAGGCGCTATTTTTTCTCGAGTTCAACAGCTCTTTTTTATACGTAAGACGACGACTTCAGGCAGATTCAGTTGTTAAAGTACGTACGATTCGTTTTGTCGGGTTGCCCTTCATGTTTGCGAGCCCCGGGAGATGAGGGACTGACGCAGGGAGGCAATTTCCAAAAGACTATCGATAACAATCTTCAGGTAGTTGCGGTCGGCTGGAGCCGTTCCGTACTTCGCAGAATACCATTTTACGAGTAATCGGGAGGCGTCTCTGAGTACGCGCTGGTTACCGGGGTCGCGCTGCAAGGAAGATTGTAACTTGACGCGAATGAACCCTACTGCAGGGTCAACACCTTCCAGATTGGTAATGTTCCACAGTTCGGATTCTTCGGTGGGGCTAAGGGTAGTGGAATAGAAGCCATGTTTGCGGGCATTCCGGTTGCCTTTCTGGCCACCGCGCTTCCTTTTAACGCGTGTTTGGTTTGCAGTCTGGTCCGGGGAGGCGTCACCTGTGGGGTCTGATTTGGCAGGGCAGCACATAAGTTCCAATCAGAAATTAGCATGAATTCTTCTTTTGAGCAAGGAGAAAATGTCGCGTTGTTACCTATTAGAATGCCTTGCCAAATCATTCAGCGATTCTCTGGACTTTGCCTAATGGCATATCATGCTCGTTCTTCAGTAGTTACCTGTCAATCTTCTGAAGTCTGGAGATTCTGTTTGAGATAGATGGATGGGAATAAGTATCGCGTCTGACATCAGCGTGTTTCACTTCTGCGATTTTCCTCAATCCTTTTATCACGGGTTCAATGCCCACAAACGTGGTGGCAATTGCGTCAGCATCATATTCGAAGCGCCAGCTCACCATTGGTACAATCAACCCGTATGCGGAGAACAACAGTAATAGATTGACAAGGTTGGGCAAGTGTAAGAATGTGATAAACAGGAGAACAGGTATAGACATCAGAAACAATACTATGGCTCTCTTTGTAGGGTGCTTGGCTCTAAGATGAGCCAACTCATGTGCCAGAATACCTTTACGTGCTTCCTTATCGAATTCATCAGCAATTGTCTGGCCCAGAATAATCCTACCGTCGATGGTGGCCCCCGCATTTATCCACTCTGGTGCCACCTCTAAGATATCCTCTTCTTTCAAACAGACGCCCATCCTCTTGGCAAGATTGAGGAGCTCTGCTGTAAGCCCAAACGAGTATGTTCTTTTGGCTCCACGTAACGTCATGATCTCCCGTAGTTGTCGTGGAAAAGACGTAACGAACTCTGCTAGTGGCACCACTGCAAATCCGCTCGTGATAGCTAATACCGCGCCCGAAGTTATCCTCAGGCTGAGGATATCTGTAGCCGCAAAGACAGAAGCTGATGTGAGGATAAACAGAAAAATCCAACGATTTGTGTCGAAAGCGAACCCTTGGAACGTTGAACGAAGAGTAGACTCAATTGAAGTGGTGACAGATATCCTTCTCAAACTTGACTCTTACCTCCCTTGCCAATGACCGATAGGTAGTCCGTGAAAGACGAGGCCGGCAGTTTCCGCTGCTTAGAGAGCATGCCAGCCCAGATTTCGTCAGTTTTGGTCAGATTTGTGAGCCCCATTTCATAAGCCTGACATAGTACATCGGCTGTTGTCAGTAGGCGTTTCCCATATTTGATACAGAATGCTTTGACGTCAGACAGGTTATTACTTGCCAGGATACCATCACGTTCTGTTAAGTATGCCATACAGGACGCCTCCCCTCTGCCGTATCTGCCAGAGTCAAGCAATGTTGCCAGTCGAAGGGCCTCGGGAGAGTCCGCAAGCATCGTCTCGGTTCTTATATGCCCCCTTCTTATGGACAATTCTACCCTTGATGCTAAATGTGGCACTTCGCGCAATTCTTCAAGTACCTCCTCCAGTACTACCATTCGTCCTGAATACAGCGCTTCCAGGATATCCAGCCGCTTGACCCAGGCAAAGCTGGATAGGAAATCGGCATCAAGAACGAGAGGGGGCTCAGTCGACAACGTCTGGCTCCTCCGATGCCCCCATTACTCTTTCTAGCAGGCCTCCGTCAATCAGAATCTCTTCATATCTCGAGTTGGTGATAAGGTTCTTCTGCAAAGCTTCCGTCGCCTTTTCAGCGTAATCTGAGATTATAGTCGTGTCATTTGTTGGCATGTACAGGTCAGTATTCTTGCCGAGTGACCTGGCACTCCGAATAACGTTGGTGCAATACGTTCCACTCTGTTCGCGTGTAATCAGTCTAAGGTCTTCCAGTCTCCAACACATTGCCTTTCTGCTCACGCAGAAAAACTGCTCCAGATTTATGATATCCGCGAGCGTCAGTTCTGCATCGAGTTTCTTGCGTAGCCGAAGCTGATTGAAGAGAGCATCTTCCGGCATGAGCAGGAAAGCTGCGAACAGGTCAGCAAGCTGCTCACCCGCCGGAACCCGGGAGAATGTCTCCGTTTTACACGCGTGGCTAACCAGATTCTCGTCATAAAGGCAATGGTAGAGCTCATGGGCGACGGTGAAATTCTGATGCCCCAGAGTCTTTGAGGAATTCACGAGAATTACCTTAACCCTGTTTGTTTTCAAGGTTGCGCCTGAGATATTGCTTTCCAATGGCCTCTTGACACAAGTTATTTGAAGTGCAGTTACAGCCCTGCAAACGTCGAAGTAATCAGTCGACTGTAATCCGAGTTTCAGGCGAGTATCGATTGCCAGTTGGCGAGCCTTGCTTCGTAACATATTTCTACTCCTTCAGGAGACTATAGAGGCTATCCAGGTTACGGGCTATCCTCATTACCTGGGCAATGATCGACAGGTCACTATCACTCAGGTCAGATACCCTGAAAGCCATGGACACCTGAGGTCCCTCGTCTCTTGTAGACTCATCCACGAAATAGGAGAATTTGTATCCGTAGAGGTCAGCAAGCTTTCGTAATATCAGTGTGCTTACCGGCCTGGCGCCAGTCTCAATATAGGAGATCATTTCTCTCTTGGTTCCTAGATACTTTGCAACCTGCTCTTGAGTGAAACCAACAGATTCCCTAACGGACTGCAACCGCTTACCGATAGTCTTGTTATCCATGGCTCCTCCTTATGTTGTTACAGCGATACGTCCTTGTGTGCTTGAAGTGTAACACTTTCGTTACATCATGTCAAGCGAACGTACGTCACTAGAGTTTCAGGCAGGATGGGGCCTGATTTGGAGCAGGCCTGACTGGTAGGGTGGCTCTGCAATTGTCGGGGCCGGGGGGGGATTCTACCGGGCGAGGCCCCCCTTTTTCGCCGGCTGAATCGCGATTGCCGTGGCCCGCCGCACCGACGCTGCTTTGCCTTGACACAAGCAGGCAAAGAATCTATAACGTACGCATAAATCTTGGTAAGAGAGGATATGAGCATGCAGGGATGGACAGAGGAAGAAATCAGGAACAGGGATTTGATGGCACCGTGCGGGTTATATTGCGGTACCTGCGGGGTGTACATCGCAACGAGAGACGGCAACCAGAAATTTAGGGAAATTCTGGCTAAGCTCTATGGGACGAAGCCCGAAGAGACAGAATGTCTCGGGTGCATGCAACCCGAGCGGCCGAAAAAGCTCTACCCCTGGTGCGATGCGTGCAAGATAAGGGACTGCGTAAAATCAAAAGGATATTACTCGTGCCATCAGTGCCCTGAGTGGCCGTGTAGCCTGATTCGGAATTTCCCTCTTGCCACCGGCCTGAGGGTAATAAGAAGAACGATTCCCATATGGCGGGCGAAGGTAGCCGCCTACGGCGATGAAGAAGGCAGCGTCGAATGGGCACGGGGAGAATGTGAAAGATATCACTGTCCTTCCTGCGGCAGTCCGCTTTTCAGAGGGGCACAGCGTTG
>CAZLAL010000006.1:0-4736 GCA_964557455.1 uncultured Dehalococcoidales bacterium | reverse complement strand
CCCGTTGGCACTTAATGCCACCAGCAAGGTCCTCGTTGTTCGGTAATCCCCGCTTACTGATTGCAGATAATCCTCTCTGCATCCGGCGTGCAAGAAGATGCCTCCTCTTCTGGTCTTAGCTGCCCAGTCCTCGGCGGCGAAGACCCCCTTCTTATATTCACCTATGTAATTGCCATTCCTGATTATCTTGACAAACCTGCCATCATCCATCATGGCCAATCTGATGGTGATATCTTTCTCGGTGAGCTGCTTCGACTGATTAGTCTCAAAAGCCCGATCAGCGAAGAATAAGATATGGTAGCTTGGTTTCTTGACTTCCGCCTTCGCGGGTACAAAAAGGTTCCCGCCTCCATAGGCTAGATGCGCAAACCGCTCAGGAACAATTAACCTGACGGTGGTGTTACTGTTTTCATTGCCCACAATTCTGTCTGTGGAAATCAAC
Source organism: uncultured Dehalococcoidales bacterium (assembly GCA_964557455.1). Taxonomy (GTDB): domain Bacteria; phylum Chloroflexota; class Dehalococcoidia; order GIF9; family AB-539-J10; genus RBG-13-51-36. The sequence continues at coordinate 4,294 of CAZLAL010000006.1, read as the reverse complement.
CTTTCCTTGCCTAATGACTCTTGGCACTGAGCTAACAACTTCAGTTCATCTTCACCAAAGACATGGTCAACGCTGTTCTTCGTGAACATTGCCGACCTGGAAGTGGGCTCACTTTCGGCAACAAAACTGCCATATATCGTTTTCTTGACCCCAGGCTGTTTTTCCACGAGCCCTCTCAGTTCTTCGTCGGAGGGATTGTGAATCAACCGATTTTCTGCCTTGGCCTTTTGCCAGATTCTGCTGGCAGTTACGGCGAATTGTTCCAGATCAAATGTTGCCATCGCGTTGTTTGCAGGGAGGCGTAATTTCGTGTTTCAAGTTTCCCGGAAGCAGGTGCTAATATCTACTGCTTAGACCTCGCGGAACTCCCCTTCTACCGTGCCTTCGTCTCCCTTGCCGGGTTCCTCTCCACCAGGCGGAGTCTCTCCTGGTTTTTGATAAGCCGACGTCCCAACCTTCTGCATGGTCTGCGAAAGGTCTTGCACAGCCCGACGAATGGCGTCCACGTCCTTGCCCTGTAGAGCTGACTTTACGCTGGCTATCTTAGCATCTACTTCCTGTTTTACATTGGCGGGTATCTTATCTCCGTAGTCGCGGAGAGTCTTCTCTGCGGTGTAGGCTAGAGTGTCGGCAGAATTGCGCACCTCCACTTCCTCTTTGCGTTTAGCATCCTCGGCAGCATGCTGCTCGGCCTCTCGTGTCATCTTCTCCACTTCTTCTTTGCTCAATCCACTGGATGCAGTAATTGTGATTTTCTGTTCCTTGCCAGTGCCCTTATCACGAGCGCTAACGTTAAGGATGCCATTGGCATCTATATCGAAGGTCACCTCAATCTGGGGCACACCTCGTGGCGCTGGCAGGATGCCATCAAGTATGAAGCGTCCCAGCGTTCGGTTATCGGCTGCCATCTTACGTTCGCCTTGAATAACGTGTATTTCCACGCTCGGTTGACTGTCGCTAGCAGTGCTGAAAATCTGGCTCTTTGAAGTCGGTATAGTGGTGTTGCGGGAAATAAGGGAAGTAGCTACTCCTCCCAGCGTCTCTATACCCAGGGTGAGGGGGGTAACATCAAGCAGGAGCACCTCTCCAACTTCACCCTTAAGCACTCCGGCCTGGATGGCAGCGCCCATGGCGACAACCTCGTCGGGGTTGATTCCCTTTGATGGCTCTCTGCCGAAGAACTGTCTCACTTTTTCTTGAACTAGTGGCATCCTGGTTTGACCACCGACGAGGAGGACCTCATCAATCTTGGCTGAGGGCAATCCGGAATCCTTCAGCGCTTGGGCACAAGGCTCAAGGCTCTGTTCTACCAAGTCCATAACCAGTTGCTCTAACTTAGAACGCGTCAAGCTGATATTAAGGTGTTTTGGCCCGGAGGCGTCAGCGGTGATAAAAGGAAGGCTTATCTCAGTTTTCTGTACGGTCGAAAGCTCAACTTTTGCCCGTTCTGCTGCTTCTTTGAGACGCTGCATCGCCATGCGGTCGTTTCTGAGATCGATTCCCTGGTCGCGTTTGAATTCGTCACACAGCCACTCGATAACACGCTGGTCGAAGTCATCGCCACCCAGGTGCGTATTACCGCTGGTGGACTTGACCTGGAAGGTTCCCTCTCCTATGTCAAGGATGGAGATATCGAAGGTACCTCCACCGAGGTCGTACACTGCGATTGTCCCCTCCTTCTTCTTATCTGCACCGTAAGCCAGGGCAGCAGCGGTTGGCTCATTAATGATACGAAGGACATTCAATCCAGCGATGGCACCGGCGTCCTTGGTGGCCTGTCGCTGGCTATCGTTGAAGTAAGCAGGCACTGTGATTACCGCATCTGTCACTTTGTCACCAAGATAGGCTTCGGCATCGGTCTTCAGCTTCTGTAATATCATTGCCGATATTTCCGGAGGAGTGTATTCCTTTCCCCCCATGACTACCTTGACTTCGTCATTTGGGCCGCGAGCCGTCCTGTAGGATACGCGGCGTGCATCCTCTTCCACCGGCAATTCTCTTCCTGCTGGTTCGCTCCATTTTCTTCCCATGAAGCGTTTGATGCTGTAGACGGTATTCTCCGGGTTAACAACAGCCTGACGTTTAGCTACCTGCCCCACCAGTCGTTCCCCGTTCTTGCTTATTGCCACCACCGAAGGATACAGATTGGAGCCCTCCGCACTGGGGATAAGTTTCGGCTTTCCGGCCTCTATAACGGCAACTTCGCTCAAGGTTGTTCCGAGATCGATACCTACTGCTTTGGCCATACTATCTCTCCTCTAGACTTCTATTCTTCTGTCTTACTCTCTTCACCTTTGCCCACCATAACCATACTGGGACGAAGCAGCTTGTCCTTAAATTTGTAGCCTTTGCGAATTACCTCGACAATTATGCCTTCCTCCCCCTCCAGCTGCCCTGCTGCTTCATGAAGGTAAGGGTCGAAGCACTCCCCCTCAGCTTTAATTTCAGCCAACCCCTGGGTTTCCAGAAAAGTTCTGAGTTTATTATAGATAAGTTTTACGCCTTCAGTCCAATTCCCTTCATCAGACTCATCCGGCACGGAAGCGAGCGCTCTCTCAAAATCGTCCAGGATAGGTAGCAGGTCTAGAATAAGCGTTCTGCTGGCACACTCAGCTATCTCCAATTTGTCTTGTTCACTGCGTTTGATGTAATTGTCGAAGTCTGCCTGGCTTCTTTGCCAATTGGCCAGGTATTTCTCTGCCTTTTCTTTTTCTTCAGCTAGAGCTTGCTGTAACGCTCCTATGTCCTCAGCTTGCTCGATTTCTTCTTCAACTACCTCATCATCTTCAGCCAATGTCAGGCCTCCTTTAGATGTATTCAGCCACGGAGTTGCTCAGTAATGCGGACAGGCAATTAAGCGAAGAAATGGCCTTAGCGTAGTCCATTCGCTTGGGACCAATCACTCCCACAATGCCGCTGGCTTTATTAAGCACTCCATACTGACTCGCTATTAGACTCAAGTCCTGAAGTGCTGGCTCCGGGTTTTCTTCGCCAATGACTACTTTTACCCCTCCCTTGCCACATTCCTGGCTAAGCATATTTCTAAGCCAATCCTCTCCTTCTAAGACCTCCAGAATTCCCAGTATTCTAGGGCTGCCGGTAAGCTCTGGCTGACTCAGCAGCAAACGCAGCCCTTCGAGATAAGGCTCGCCATATTCCAGCTTGTCTTCAGCAGCCATAATGTCTGCTAAAGATTCAGATATCTGCCTTTCTTCAGCACGTAGTCCCTCACTATTAGACGAGATCTCGTTGCTGGTCATGCCTTCGTGAATGGCAGTAAGTTTGTTCGCTATCTTTGTTAGTTCGTCCTGCCCGATCTTTCTATCGAAAGATAAGACCTGTCGTCTGACTCTTGCTTCGTGCAAGACCACGATCAACAGAGCCATGAAATTCTGCAGCGCTACCAAATCGAGATGCTTGAAGCGACAGTGAACCGCTTTGGGAGTGGTTATTACTACTAAGTTGTGAACAAGGCGCGCCAGGAGCGCTGCCGCCGTCCTTAACCATTGGTCTAGCTCTTCCTTGGTCTCCTGAGATATCTGATGAATTAGATAGCGTTCGACGTTGGGAAGCTCAATCTCTTCCCCAATCAATTCCACATAGTAACGGTAAGCTTTGTCAGTGGGTATGCTTCCAGCGGAATGATGGGGGTGGATGACGTATCCTTCCCGTTCCAGGTACGCTGTATCATTGCGGACGGTAGCTGGGCTTACGTTCAAGCCATACCTTCCCACAATAGCGCTTGAAGCTACTGGCGCTGCTCTGGTGATATAATCTTCAATTATCACCCTGAGGATAGTTTCTCTTCTTTCTCTCAATGCCATTTAGCACTCTCCGCCTTCGATTGCTAAACAGGTTAATTTAGCATTGTAAACAGGTTCTGTCAATTATGCTACGGGAACCCATTAGATGGGTTTTCTGCTGTTGACCGAGAATGAGATATTAAGTACCATTATAACACGGACGTGAAGACTTCCAAGGCGTTTTCCTCGACCCAGCGTGACAACGAAGTAGCTCGAATCCTCAGCTTGGAACTAGAGAGGCAAGCAAGCACCATAAATCTGATCGCCTCTGAAAACCATGCCAGCCGGGCGGTGCTTGAGGCTCAAAGCTCGGTGCTGACTGATAAGTATGCTGAGGGATACCCCGGGCGTCGCTACTATGGCGGCTGTGTCTACATAGACAAGATTGAAGCTTTGGCTGTTGAGAGGGCAGAGAGGCTCTTTAAAGCCGAACATGCCAATGTGCAGGCTCATAGCGGCACTCAAGCTAACATGGCAGCCTATTCGGTGTT
>CAZLAL010000005.1:0-4608 GCA_964557455.1 uncultured Dehalococcoidales bacterium | reverse complement strand
ATTCCTTTGTTCAGCGGCAGTGCCGGCGGTCTTCACTCGAGTTCTATCCCTGGCCAGTCTTTCCACCTTACAACACTATGGCTACATTGTCTTGTACGTCCTCTTTTTTATGCTGGATGACCTGGTCATCTTCAGTACGGCCGCTCTTGCTGTGACTTCCAGCCTGGGAGTCCGGTACGCGAAGTACTCCAGGCCGGTGGGAGCCACACTGCTGATAATTCTGGGGGCATTGCTCCTTGCCTGCCTCTACTCTACCCGGTTGGAGTCTCTGGAGCGCATCTGCAGCGTACTATGGTAAACCAACAGGCGCATTAACATCCGCAATTTGGATGTAAAGCGGACTACGAACCCTGCATCCGGTTAGAAGACTCCTATCATCTCCAGGCCGGCGTAGAGCATGAAAGCAATGAAAATGTACTTCAGTGGTTTCGCCGGCAGAGCGTGTGCCACCCGGGCTCCAAGCTGGGCGAACGGTACACTGGTAGCCGTCAGACACAGCGTTATAGGTATATTTATGTAGCCCAGGGAATACGGTAGCAAGCCAGATGCTCCCAGTCCGTTGGCAATATAGCCACTAATACCACCAAGGCTGGCGAATATTATCGAAGCCAGCGAGGTCCCCACAGCAACGTGCATCGGGAAATTCAATGCTAGCACCAGCAGTGGGACTATCAATACCCCCCCGCCAAGCCCGGTCAACCCGCTGACGATACCTATAGGAAAGCCACCAGCCGCCGCAAGTCGGAGATTCTCATGTAGCTCTTCAGACCGTCTCTGCAACCTCGGCATAATCCCCAAGCTCATCCATATTGCCGTAGCTAGAAGCAGTCCCCCAAAAATGATCTCCAGTATTCTGCCAGTAAGCCGGGCAGCCAGAGTAGCTCCAACTATTCCCCCGACCAAAGCACATGAACCCAAAACTGATGCGGTCTTCCAGTGAACTGCCTGCTTCTTAGTATGTCTCCAAGCGCCGCTTATCGCAGTGGGCAAGATCACCAGCAGACTTGTCCCGATGGCGGTTTTCATAGCAATATCCGGACCGAAGCCCTCCATACTGGCAATAAGCCAGCAGATGGCCGGAACAATGATGAACCCGCCACCTACGCCCACCAGTGCGCTGGCAAAACCAGCACCTGCCCCTACGGCCAACAGTATGCCAATCTGAGTCGCTGTCAGCATCTGCCCTTCCTTGGCTTAGTTTCCAGCCAGCCAGATTTGACGACTGGTCTATCGTCTACGCTGGGAATATATGGTTTGATGTCTAGAACGGGAGTGCCGTCTATGGCATCCAGCCCTTTGACCGTGAGAGTGTTCTTTTCCCTGGCTACCAGTTCCGCCACGTTCAATCCTAGAGGACAGGGCCTATGCGGCGACCTGGTGGTGAACACGCCATGTAGCTTATCATCCCAGGGCGTCTTGACCAACAGATGATACCCGGCCGATTTATGAAACCAATAGATAATGACAATATGAGAAAATCCCTCGATATCTTGCAAGCCTTCTTCGAATTCCTCAAATATCTCTATCCGGCAAGGCTCCTCACCTTTGTGGCCCTGATAGTCGGCTGCCTGCTCATTTTTGTAGGGAGAATGAATTATCCCGATGGGCCTCAATTCCAGGCTATGCCTTGCCATGATGTCAACCTTCTTGCGCTGAAAGTCTATCAGTTATCGCTCAGCCAGGATAGCGCCAGCCCACAGAACTGCGCTACATCTAAGATAGCCCTTTACCTGCTAGGATTACAGTGAAACCAGCCTCCCGGGAAAACTCCCGATGCGGCTCTTCAACATGACCAACCTGGCCAGGGTTTTGAAACAATGTTGAGAGAACCTCTTCGGTATGAAAGCCTGCCTGCTTCAATAACCTCTCAACTTCGCCATAATCATAGAACCTGGCGTATTGATAGAAGCGATGCCCCGATCTTTTTTTCATTTGATAGAATCGTCCCCACGGGCTTTCACTCAATACCATGCCCAACACTACTTTCCCTCCGTTTCTGAGAGTGCGGGCAGCTTCGCTCAGAGTTCTGTCCGGTGAATCCACAAAACATATGGTAACAACCAGAAAAACGGTCCCAAAAACGCCATCCTGAAATGGCATCTCCTCTCCCCTGCCTAAGACCACGTTTATCCCTCGCGCCCGGGCCATCTTCACAAGGCTGCCCGATGGGTCCAGGCCAATATCTACGCCCAAGGCCTCAGCGAAACGGCCACTGCCTACTCCCGCTTCCATCCAGGGCCTAGGTAGCAACGGCAGCATGTGCTTCAACGCCTCAACTTCTGAAGCAAATATCAATCTGCCCTCTTCCTCAAACCAGGCGTCATAGTCTGAAGCCAGAGAATCAAAAACACGAAACTTAGACTTGGACATCTCCGCCATCTACTTTTCTGGCCCTCTCAATAATATAGAATTGAATCCGGCAATTTCAAGGAGATTCACACCAACTACCACCCCACAATTCTCAGGTTGACAAAATGGAAAGAGTCCGTCATACTATCGGGTCGGAATGAAAATCAATCGCAATAAACACGTGACCGCCAGGCCCGATACATCTCAGAGAAAACTCCTCCTCAGCATTATGCAGCAGGCTGAAAAGCACCTGGATGCCAAGGAATTATACCGCCGAGCCAGCGAGAGGGATGCTGGCATTAGCCTTGCCACAGTTTACCGGAGCCTTCACCTATTTAAAGAACAGGGACTGATAAACGAGAGGCATTTGGGGCAAACACACTGCTACTATGAGATGAAACGCTTGCCGGAACATCAACATTTGGTATGTCAATCATGCGGCCAGGTGATTGAGTTCGAGAGCCCGTTGATTCGCAAACTTGTAGCAGAAGTAGAACGTAAGAATGACTTTTCGGTGACTAGGGTCGAGCTATATGTAGAAGGTTATTGCCATGAATGCAAGAAGGCGAAAAAGGTGGCTCGGCCTCAGTTGAAAAGAGCACTGTAATCGGCAAAGAAGGATGCTAGATTTAAAACTAAAGGTAGCAGTGGACTATGAGAAGTGCCACCCGGACAAATGCGACCATGGAGTCTGCGCTGCAGTACTTGAATGTCCTACTAAGCTGTGGAGGCAAGAGGGGCAATATGATTACCCCTATCCCCTGCCAGGCTTTTGTCAGGATTGTGGCATATGCGTTGGGGCTTGCCCTATGAAGGCAATCAGGATGCTCTAAGTAGAATGTGCTGCGCTTGGTCCCATAACCAGCCTACTCGCTTTGAAGGGGTCAGCAGTGATGATTCAGAAAGTGCATGGTAACAACGCGCTGCAAACTGAGATGGGCACAAGCTTGAGGACGATAAGAATGAAAAATGCGCCGGTGAGTATCTGGCAATAGTGAGTTAGAGGTATATTTTGCCATCACCAAGGTCAAGGGTAGAGCTGGGACCAACTGTAGCCCGCCACTATGACCTTTTTATGGACCTTATCTCGATCGGGTATTACCCTTTCCTGGTTAGGAAGATCGTTGACAGGATGGATATTCGACTTGGACAGTCTGTCCTGGACCTCGGTTCGGGGACAGGCAGGAACGACTGTTTCATAGCCCAAAAGGTAGGCCGCGATGGCAGCATTTTGGGGCTTGACATCAATAGAGAAATGCTGGACTTATCCCGCAGACGCTGTCGGTCACATCTCAATATAGAGTTTAGGGAGCAACGAATCGAGGCGCCTCTATCATACCAGCAAGAATTCGATAAGGTCTTTGTTGCATTTGTATTACACGGCTTTGAGAATGCTCAGAAGCTCGGGATTATCAGTAATGCTTACCGGGCCCTGAAGCCTGGGGGAGTCTTCTGCATCCTGGATTATAACGCGTTCGACCTGAATGGGCTATGGTTTCCTATTCGTTGGGTATTCACGCATGCCGAGTGCCAGCTTGCTGCGGAGTTTCTCAGGCTCGACCTGAAGGAGATGCTTTCAACTCAGGGATTTACGAGTTTTGAAGAGGTGCTTTTTGTACGAGGCTATCTACGCCTGCTTAAGGCGACAAAGTGATGAGCTTGGCAGGGCAAGCTTCGATGCCGTAAAATGAACAAGACTGGAAGGAAATCCAATGACCTATCGATAGCGGTCTCTAGAACAGCGAAAGGTGATTATGTCGGCTTCTACTCAACCGAGGATCATAATTCTTACCGGAGCTTCGTGCCCCTGGTGTAACAAAGTCAAGGAGTATCTAAGGGAGAAAAGGTTCAGATTCAGGGAGGTCAACGTAGAAAGAGACCCTGAAGGAGCCAGAGAGCTTCAGCGCCGGAATATAATGGGCGTGCCTGTCCTCTTAATCAATAATCGCCCCATTGTCGGCTTTGACAAGGCGCAAATCGATAGATTACTGGGCATTAAATAGAGAAGGAGGTTCAAGAGATGCCAATCAAGCCATTCGAAGATCGAGTTCTGGTTGAACCAGAAGAGGTCCAGGAAAGCAAGAGCAAGGGAGGTATTATCCTTCCCGACACAGCCAAGGAGAAACCGAGAAGAGGTAAGGTTATCGCGGTTGGAACGGACGAAGACCTTGCCGAGAAGATTAAAGCGGGGGACACAATAATTTATGCCAAATTCACTGGCGACGAAGTCGAATTTGAGGATAAAAAGTATCTAATAGT
>CAZLAL010000004.1:0-3468 GCA_964557455.1 uncultured Dehalococcoidales bacterium | reverse complement strand
ATGCTGATGTACCAGACAATAGTAACTGAAACAAAAGGCAAGGCGGGCATCATTACTCTGTCCCGTGAGGAACGAAGGAATGCCATTTCACCGGCTATGATAATTGAGCTTCTTGATGCCCTGAAAAAGCATGATGATGATCCAGATATCGTTGCGATCTTGTTGACTGGAGCTGGTACGAAAGCATTTTGTGCCGGGGCTGACTTTGGGGAAGCCATGGCTGCCACAGCCAGTCTAGTGGAGCGCCACGAGGAGCAAAGGAGATTTGCTGAGCTTTTCACGGCAATCAAGGGATTACATAAGCCATTGCTGGGGCGCATTAACGGTGATGCCCTGGGCGGTGGCCTTGGGCTGGCTTGTTCCTGTGACATAGTGGTTGCGGCGGAAGATTGTCGTTTCGGCACGCCGGAGATAAACGTTGGCCTGTTCCCCTATGTGATTATGGCGACGTTGGTGCGGTGTGCATCGGCGCCGAAGAAGCTTATGGAGATGATGCTGACGGGCGAAAGACTCAACGCCAGAGAAGCGCAAGAGCTTGGCCTGGTAAACCATGTTGTCCCCAGAGAGGAACTAGATGCTAAAGTGGACGATATCACGAGGAAGATAACCAGCAAGAGCCCGGCCATCTTGAGATTAGGCAGGAGAGCCTTCTACACGATGCGGGATATGGAATATGAGAAGGCACTCGAGTATCTGGCATCAGTGCTCGCAATCAATACGATGGCTGAGGATGTAGCAGAGGGGATCGCCGCTTTTCTTGAAAAGCGTGAACCACAGTGGAAAGGGAAATAAATGAAAGGGTGACAGCATCATGGGATTAACAGACAAAGTGGTAATAAGTGCTGCGCTGACTGGCGTAGCCGCTAACAGAGAGCAATGCGAATGGATTCCCTACACTCCCGAGGAGATTGCTGAAGAGGCACTGAGGGCTTACAACGCTGGAGCTGCCATAGCACATATTCATGGCAGGGAATCTGACGGTGCGCCATCGTGGAGAGTAGAGATATTTCGCGAAATCATGCAGGAAGTGAGGAAGAGGTGCCCCATTATAATAAATTTCTCCACAGGGGCTGTCGGCGTCAGTAGGGAGACCAGAATAGGGCATATTCGGGAACTAAAACCGGAAATTGCAGCATTAAATATGGGAACAATGAACTATGCCAAGTACAGCAGTAAGCGAAAAGACTTTGTCTTCTCTGTCGTCTTTGAGAATCCCTTCGATGATATAATGTTTTTCCTGGATACCATGAACCAGAATGGCATTAAGCCAGAATGCGAATGTTTCGATCTGGGGCATGTAGAGAGTATTCTGCCCTTAATGGATATGGGACTGCTGAAGAATTTTCAGGTCAGTCTAATAATGGGGGTGGTTGGAGGTATGAGGGCCACGGCCAGAAATCTAGCACATGTATCTAGCGTAGTCCCTTCTGGAGCAGCCTGGCAGGTCATCGGTATTAGTTACGACCAATGGATGTTGGTAAGCGCCGGTTTGGCGCTAGGCGGAAATGTGAGAGTTGGCCTTGAGGACAATTTCTATTTGTTACCTGGGGAGATGGCTCGAGGAAATGGACCATTAGTGGAAAAGACGGTAAGGATGGCAAGGGATATTGGCAGGGAGCCGGCCACTGTGGCAGAAGCGAAAGCAATCTTGCAGCTGAGCTAATTGTAAAAGAGAACCGAAGAAACAAAGTAAACCGGACATGACAGAAGTGCCATCACCCATTACAGGCAGTGTGTGGAAAATTCTGGTGGTAGGTGGAGCATCGGTCGGCGAAGGTGAGACCCTTGTAATTCTTGAGTCCATGAAAATGGAGATTCGGGTTAAATCCCCACATAATGGCAGGGTGGTTGAAATGCGGGTAAAGGAAGGAGACTCTATCCTCGAAGATGATATCATTGCTGTTATTGAATGATGGCTATGGCAATTTGCAGATAGAGGCTGGATAATAATGGATTTCGAATTTACAGAAGAGGAGCAATCGTTCAGACGAGAAGTCTGCGAATGGATCAAGCAAGAGATTCCCGAGAGGTGGATTGAGCTTGATCACGGGATTTGGGAAGAGACTGAGGAGTCGTGGGGAATAGCACGCGATTTCCAGCGCAAGTTAGCTCAGAAGGGCTGGTTAGCGCCGGCATATCCCAGAAAATATGGTGGCCTTGACCTTAGCCACATGAAACGGCTGATACTTGCTGAGGAATTGGCTTATAGTAGGGCTCCGCTGAGCATCGAGGTGGAAATTACAGTGAATTGGGTAGGGCTTTCCATTATGCTCTTTGGCAGTGAGGAACAGAAGGACGAATATCTAACTAAGATAGCTAAGGGAGAGGCAATCTTCTGTTTGGGATATAGCGAGCCAAACGCTGGCTCTGATCTGGCCTCGCTTCAGACACGAGCTGTAGAAACCAACGATAGTTATGTCATTAATGGTCAAAAGACCTGGTGCAGCTATGGCCATCTTGCCGAGTACTGCTGGCTTGCTGCCAGGACCGACCCGGACGTTGGAAGGCACGAGGGAATCAGTATATTTATTGTGGACATGAAGACGCCGGGAATTACTGTGCGTCCGTTGATAAACATCCTCAACAAGCACTCTTTCAACGAAGTATTCTTCGACGACGTGCGCATCCCGAAGGAAAACCTGGTGGGAGAGAAGAACAAGGGGTGGTATCAACTGATCATAGCTCTTGACTTTGAGCGCTCTTCCATAGGCTATGCTGCGGCAAATCAGCGAGTCATTGCAGAACTGATTGAGTATGTTAGGGAAACGAGCAGAAACGGACAGCCCCTTGCCAAGGACCCTCTAATCAGAAACGAACTGGCACAGGTAACAGTGGAGAATGAAGTTGCTCGTATGATGACCTATCGCATCGCCTGGATGTTCAGCAAGGGTCTTCATCCCAGCCATGAGTCATCCATGTCGATGGTTTTCGTTAGCGAGGTGATGCGTCACATAGCCGATGTTGGCATGCGGATCTTGGGGCACTACGGAGAACTGGATAGAGATTCGAAGTGGGCTGTCATGAACGCACGGATAATGCGTATGTGTCTGAGTTCACTTTCGATTGGTGTCGGCGGCGGCTCTAATGAGATTCAGCGCAATATCATCGCCATAAGAGGTCTTGGCTTGCCGCGAAAGTAAGTGAGTGCCGGTATGTCGAGTGGACTGATGAGACAGGGAGAATAACATGGACCTTGGTTTGAACGAAGAGCAGAAAATGCTGAAGGAATCGGCCCGTGATTTTCTGCAAAGAGAATGCCCTAAACGATTAGTGAGGCAACTGGATGAGAGTGACCAGGGTTATTCCCCTGAGTTGTGGCACAAGATGGCAGAACTGGGCTGGATGGGTCTAGCGTTTCCTGAGAAGTATGGGGGCGGCGGGCGCAAGTTCTTGGATTTGGCAATCCTTCTGGAGGAAATGGGATACAATATCGTTCCTGGCCCGTTTTTCTCCACAGTAGTCCTTGGC
>CAZLAL010000003.1:0-4242 GCA_964557455.1 uncultured Dehalococcoidales bacterium | reverse complement strand
GAGTTCTCGTTTTGAGCAATTGGAGGGCCAACAGCTTTTTACCGGCGATTACGATAGTAGAAGTGCCATGCTTGCCATTCATGCTGGTGCTGGTGGCACAGAGTCTCAGGATTGGGCAAATATGTTGCTCAGAATGTATCTGAGGTGGGCAGAGCGGCACGATTACGACGGTGCTGTGCTGGATGTCTCCCTGGGTGAAGAAGCTGGCATCAAAAGCGCCATCCTGGAGATTAAGGGGGATTATGTCTACGGTTATCTCAAAGGTGAGCACGGGGTGCATAGACTGGTGCGGCTGTCCCCATTTGATGCTGACCATGCCCGCCATACATCCTTTGTCCTCGTGGAGGTCCTGCCCGAGGCTGAAGAGACGATGGATATCAAAATCAACCCGGAAGACTTGAGAATAGATACTTTCAGGTCCAGTGGCCCGGGCGGCCAACATATGCAGAAAACAAGCAGCGCTGTCAGGATAACTCACTTGCCTACCGGTCTGGTAGCGACCTGTCAGGGCCAAAGGTCCCAGCATCAAAACAAGGAGGCTGCTTTGAAAGTGCTTTATTCTCGCCTCCTGGAGCTTGACCGTAAGGAGAAGGAGGAGGAGAGGGCCAGGCTAAAGGGCGAGCGTATCGAAGCGGCCTGGGGAAACCAAATCAGGAGTTATGTTCTTCACCCCTACAAGATGGTGAAGGACCACCGCACTGACTACGAGGTTCATGATGCCGAAGCTGTGTTAGATGGAGAACTGGATGGGTTCATTACTAGCTACCTTCGGTCTAGAGTAGGGAAATGATTAAGCGAATCGCGTTGACAACTCTGGCGCTTCTCTGGCTGCTAAGTCCAGCGTTCGTGGCAGGGGATACTGGCATTACAGTTATAGCTAGCGACGTGGAGGTAGATTTCCCGGATGAGGCCGTGTTCACCGTTGAGGCTGAAAGCTACGTTGATATTGTGGATGTCCGTCTTTATTACCAGGTGGATAAGATGAACTACGCTGAAGTTGTCAGCGAAGGTTGGGCTGACTTCACGCCGGCGAGCAAGATAGAGGCTAGCTGGGTATGGGACATGAATTACGGGGGCTTGCCTCCCGGTGCTGAGGTAGCATATTGGTGGATGGTTGAAGATGAGGATGGCAATAGGGTTGAGACCTCTCCTCAGGTAATGCATTTCGACGACAGTCGCTATACCTGGCAGAGCCTGACCAGTACCGTATTTGAAGGTGGGGCGATGACCCTTTTCTGGTACAGCGGCGACGATTCCTTCGCCAATGAGTTGATGGCTGCCTGTGATGAAGGACTTACCTGGCTCATTGACGATATTGGGACGTATCCCGAAAGACCCATCAAAATATATATCTACGCCTCCTCCGATGATTTGAAAGGGGCCATGGTCTTTTCGCAAGAATGGACCGGCGGGGTCGCCTTTACCGATTTTAGCATAATCGCTATTAGCGTCCCGCCGAGCCAGCTTGAATGGGGTAAGAGGGCAGTGGTTCACGAGCTGACACATCTTGTCGTTCGTCAGGCGACTTTCAGTCCCTACGGACAGCTTCCTGTCTGGCTTGACGAAGGACTGGCCACGAATAATGAAGGCGAACTTGACCCTGACCAGCGATCGTATCTTGAACAGGCTGCTTTGGATGGCGAGCTTATTTCGGTGCGCAGCCTGTGCAGCCCCTTTTCCGCATACACTGAAAAGGCCTACCTTTCTTATGCTGAGAGCTACAGCCTTGTCGAGTATTTGCTGGATAATTATGGACAGGAAAAGATGCTCGATTTATTGACTCTCTTGAAGCAGGGCAATACCTATGATGAAGCTTTGACGGAAGTCTACGGCTTTGATATAGACGGGCTCGACGCTCGCTGGCGGGCAACGCTGATGGGCAGAGCGGCTCCCACTCAAGGCACTTCGTTGCACCCTGCTGCGATCGCCGGCCTGGCCGTATTAGTTGCAGCGCTCGCTTTATTGGGTATCTTGGCCGTGAAGAAGCGGACCGGGCGAAGTTCCTCTCGACAGTCAACCGTACAGGGAAAGCCATGAAAGACTCTTTTACCGTTCACGATTTGCCCATCGGGGAGCGCCCCCGAGAGAGGCTACTTAAGCTGGGCAGTGAAGCTCTTTCCGCCCAGGAGGTCCTGGCTTTGATTCTGGGTCGAGGAATGAAAGGCCAGTCTGTGATAGATATCAGCCATAAGTTGATAAGCCAGTTTCATGGTCTCAAAGGCGTTGCTAACGCTTCTCTGGAGGAATTGAGGCAGATAAAAGGCGTTGGGCCAGCCAAGGCAGCGCAAATCAAGGCTGCCTTTGAGCTGAGTAAGAGGCTGGAAGACGATGCCGGTGAGAAACCCGGGCCGCTGCTTAAGTCCCCGGAGGATGTCGCTGCGGTAGTCAGGAGCCAGTTAAAAGGCAAGAAGAAGGAGCATTTCCTGGTACTGTGCCTGGATACCAGAAACAGGTTAATAAATCACAAGCTCGTTTCCCTGGGCAGCCTGGATACCAGTATTGTCCATCCCCGTGAGGTGTTCAAGGAAGCGGTATCCTCCTGCGCTGCCTCGGTCATCTTCGCTCATAATCATCCCTCGGGCGACCCGGAGCCATCCCGGGAGGATATTGAGCTGACCAAGCGGCTGGCTAAAGCCGGCGAGATCATAGGCATTGATGTTCTCGATCATATCATCGTTTGCGATAAGACTCACTTGAGTCTGAAGGCCAGGAATCTGTTCTAGATGGGAAGGCAGAGATGTCGTACGGGTATCAACAAAAGGTAGCCAGAATAAACCTGTCAACCGGTCTGGTGACTGTGGAGCAGCCAGATGCGAATTTCTACCGTGCTTACCTCGGCGGCAGAGCCTTTGTAGCCCAGTACTTGTTGAAGGAGCTATCACCGGGCATTGACCCGCTGGGTCCTGACAATAAGCTCGTCTTTGCCAACGGGGTTATAACCGGAGTCCCCGTCGGAGGCTGCGGCAGGAACAGCGTAGGGGCAAAGTCCCCCTTGACCGGTGCTTACGGTGATGCTGAAGTTGGCGGTTACTTTGGAGTGGAATTAAAAAGAGCAGGATACGACGCACTGATCCTGGAAGGGAGGGCGGAAAAGCCTGTCTATTTATGGATTAAGGACGATGCAATAAGCATCAAAGATGCTACCGATTTGTGGGGGAAACCCACGGCCATTTCACAACAGCAAATACGAAATGAGGTGGGCGAAAGCCTGGCCAGGACAGCTCAAATAGGTCCGGCGGGAGAGAACATGGTGAGGTATGCCTGCGTTATGAATGATTTGTCGCATGCTGCTGGACGCACTGGCATGGGAGCCGTGATGGGCTCCAAGAATGTCAAGGCCATAGCTGTAAAGGCGAGTAGAAGAGTTGAACTCGAGAATCCGGAAGCAGTTAAGAAGCTCGGCTTGTGGCTGAGGGATAACTACAAAACCCTGGCCAGGCGTCTGGCTGACGAAGGCAGCGGATGCGTATTATTCGGCTTGAACAGAGTGGGCGCTTTGCCTACCCGTAATTTCCAGGAGGGCTCATTTGAGGGAGCTGGCAAAATCAATTCCAGAATCATGAAGGATACGATGGTAAAGAAGCATGCCGAATGCTGGGCCTGTCCTATAAGGTGCAAGACTGTAGTGGAAACGGGTGCCCCTTATTATGTCAATCCTGTCTATGGCGGCCCCGAATATGAGACGCTGGCCTCGTTGGGTTCAAACTGCGGCATAGACAATTTGGAGGCCATTGCTAAGGGGCATGAATTATGTAATTCCTTCGGCCTGGACACAATATCAACAGGGGCGTCTATCGCTTTTGCTATGGAATGTTATGAAAAAGGGCTGCTCACAAAGGCAGATACAGACGGTCTAGAGCTCAGATTCGGTAATCATGAAGCGATGCTGGAGATGATAAACAAGATTGCTTACAGGCAGGGATTCGGGGATACTCTGGCTGAAGGGGCAGCGCGAGCGGCGGAAAGAATCGGTGGCGAGGCAAGGAAGCTCGCCTTACAGGTAAAAGGGCAGGAGGTGCCCATGCATGAGCCCCGGTGGAAACGGGGATTAGGCGTTGGCTATGCCCTCTCTCCCACAGGAGCAGACCATGTCCATAATATGCACGACATAGTCTATGCTGCGCCGGGCCCTGAACTGGAAAATATGAAGTCTCTGGGCATATTCGAGCCGTTGCCGGTGGCAGACCTGAGTTCCGCTAAAGTGAGACTTCTGATATACAAGACTTGCTGGCAGCATGTGAA
>CAZLAL010000002.1:0-3236 GCA_964557455.1 uncultured Dehalococcoidales bacterium | reverse complement strand
ACAGAGAGCATCTGGCTCTCGCTGTTGACAGAGAAGCCTCAACAGCTTAAGCCGCGTCGGGTCCGCAAGGACTCCAAACAGTGCAGCTTGCTCCTCAGTGCCCATACCCTCTTTGCACCGGCTCAGCGAATCTGTATAAGTAACCGCTAATAGACTTATATTATCACTGAACACGAAAGGGATTCAACATTCACTAGTCACTTCTCGATTTGCCGGATGCAAGACCCCCGTGCATCGAACGGCCAGAGTCCCGCACAGTCATGTCAAAGCTTTGCGAGCACTGATTGACTGAAATAGGAAGGGAAAGCCAGCAGTAATTCTACAATCGGGGATGGCGATTTTCCTAAGAATGACCCTGATTTCCTTCGCTGAATAGGAAGCCCTCATGGCTTCTATATCCTTGCCTCTCAAGGGCAACGAACATAGCCACCCGATTCTCTTGAAATCATAGATGTACAGCATGCCGTTATGTTCTACAAGAGCCCAGAGGTTGCGGAGAGCTTCTTCAGGCGCTTTCCAGGCGTGCAGCGAAAAGGTGGAATAGACGAAATTGAATTTGCCCAACTTCTGCAACATGCCTCTGTCGTTCACATCACCTACAATATATCGTATTTTGTCTTCAAGCCCATTTTCACTGATGTATTCATTGGCCACGGCTGCCATATCGGGCCACAGGTCAACAGCGGTGATCTTTATTTCGGGATTTTGTTGGGCCAGCCTAACGGCCAACAAACCGGGCCCGGCTCCGACTTCCAGGTAATTCCCTGAGATGCCACTGGCCTTGATGTCTTTTAGTATGCCCCGATACATAAAGTTGACATACTTCTTGTGCCTTTCTGCATATTTGCGCGCGCTGTCTGCCTCCGAGACTGCGCCTTCCTCTGCTATAGTGCCCATGACATTCTCCTCCTTGGCCAGAAATCCTCTTCAATTTACCTTAGCTTCAAGCTGACCATCATTTCGACACCAAGAAGTGCTGCCGCTCGCAGGTCATCCAAGACTTCCGCCTCCGTTTTTCCCAGGCTGATACCGATCAAAGGTCGCCAGATGCAATAGTAGTTTCGACTATCAATATTATAGCCAATTGCTATTTCATCGTAGGACAGCTGTTCCATATGGGCCGGTTCTAATCAAAAGATCTTCTTTCTGGTTGAAGCTGCGGCCAGCGGAGCTATCGCTATCCACAGCGTGATGTTTATCAGCATGGCTGTGACGTAGTTGATATCCGCCAGGCCCAGCTTCCCAGCAATAGGACCCCAGAGAAGCATGAGAAAAAACGAACTCAAAAAGAAACCGGGTATAGCCGCCAATATTCTGAAGTAGCCCATTTTAATCCTCCCTTGTTTTATTCTTGTAGCACAGACTCGATTTCTCGATAAGCCCGGGAAAGAATCTGGCGAATCTGCTCTGCTCTATCGGCATCCAGGCTGCGAAAGCTGCTGCCGAGCAAATCTTCGAGTGCATGATATTCCTTCATTATCAGGACCATCCTGCCAATATTCTTAAAACTCCACTTCCGCTTTATCTGCCTTCTCACGTCGTCGGCAACATCGCTCTGATTCTCCAGGAACTTACGGCCTTCCTCCGTAATCGAGTAGACCTTCTTGCCCTCCTGCTCAACGGAACTGGCATAGCCCATTTCTTCCAGCATTTGCAGAGTAGGATATATGACTCCGGGGCTCGGCTTATAGAAGCCATAAGACAGTTCCTCAAGCTCACGGATGATATCGTAACCATGTCTTGGCTTATCTTTCAGAAGGTCTAATATCACATACTTGAGATCGCCCTTTTGGAATGAGCTTCCTCTCCGTGAACCTCGGAAGAGTCGCTCTTCGTGAAACATCCGGTCTCTAAACATTCAACTTTCCTTTCTAATTCCCTCAATTTAATGGACTATGAATAATATCTAGATATATCTAGATATTATTATACACCCCCCCTTTCTTTTGTCAAGAGAGCCTTAAACGAGGACTGGAAAATTCTCAGAAAAATTCTGCAATTCAAATCACCCATGCCAGGCCTGAGGGGGACAGCTACCGAGCTTGTCTTTCCAGAACGAATTGACTCATCGCAGCGGCCCCTTACATCGCCTTGGTGAGACGTTAGCGCCTAGTGGTTCGAGTGCCATAGTGTATGACGCAGACTCCAGACATCAATACACGCGATCTCTGTGATTCTGGCACTTATCTCACGTCACCTATTCAATTGCTGTATAATATCGAGAGCAAGCTCGGGGGTCTAAGGCGTCACCTCTTACTGGCGAGGCTATCCGGGCTTGGCCAAATACATGCATAGCTAGGACGGTAACCCCCAATGATTGAACTGCCGACAGGTAGACAGACGTTCGACTTCGACTGTGGACCAAAAGCATTGCAGATTGCCCTGGCCTATTACGGCGTGGATATTCCCGAAGGCGATCTGATAAAAGAACTCGGATGCGACGCGAATGGGACTCCCGTGCAGAATATGATATCTGTTGCCGAAACGAAAGGCTTCCAGGTGGTCACCCGATGCGGGCTTTCCCTCGAAGAAGTAAAACGATTCGTGGACGGTAAGCATCCGGTAATTGTGCTGGTCCAGGCATGGGCAGATAGATATATGACACTTGAAGACTGGAAAAAGGACAACGAAGATGGGCACTATGTCATCGTCATTGATTTCTATAATGATAATATTGTGTTTGAAGACCCATCATCTTTTCGCAATACGTGGCTGACGGAAGAGGAATTCCTAGCCCGCTGGCACGACGTAGACCCCAGAACGCACAAGAAGCTGGAGCATTTCGGTATGGTCTTGCTCGGCAAACAGCCTGCGCCTCCGCAGAAGCTATTTGAGCATATGGATTAGCGATAAACACGCGACCGGCAGTTGGAAATAACTGATATCCTTATTCAATAAGCAAATGGAAGGAGGTGGTACAAATAGATGGGAAATTAACCTTGACCAGGAGAAAGCACATTGATTGGGAAAATCAAAGAAAGGAGCAACAAAATGGCCAAAGTAGCAATAGAAATGGTGAAGAAAGCGGGAGTCAATGTGAAGCAATTGCTGGAGCTACTCGTCGACAACGCCGCTGCCGAGCTGACAACCTACTACTATTACACTATATTGAGAGCAAACCTGATCGGCCTTGACGGCGAGACTATCAAGGAAATCGCGGAGACAGCCAGGATAGAAGACCGTAATCACTTCGAGGCGCTGGTCCCCAGAATATACGAGCTGGGTGGCAAGCTGCC
>CAZLAL010000001.1:0-9125 GCA_964557455.1 uncultured Dehalococcoidales bacterium | reverse complement strand
GAATACGTAGAGAAGAAATCGTTCATAATAGTGACGTCTTCCGGACTTAAAGTCGGTCCGTCAGAGGTTGAATTTGTGCTGCTGAGCCACCCCAGCGTGGCCGAGGCAGCCTACGTAGGTATTAACGACGGCTATGGGGGGGAGATACCGACAGCCTTTGTGGTACTGAGGGAAGGTCAGAGCGCTACCACGGAGGAACTGGCCAATCTCTGCCGTCACAACCTGGCCGATTTCAAGCTCCCCAAGCGGATCGAGTTTATAGACAGCATACCCAAGACCGCCTCGGGGAAGGTAAACAGGAAGGCGCTCAAGGAACGAGGGCTGTCCCAAAACTGACGGCAGGGCCGTCGCCTTCTGTCATTATGAGCCGCGACTCATCGGGGCGCGGCAATCCTGTGGCTGGATTCCAAGCCCATTTGGGTTGGCATGACAGTCGATCCGAGAATGGCTCACCGGTCAACAAAGAAGACGAGCCAATAGCAAGCCTGCTTTGCACTCTACCGCCTAGCCAACAAAGCTATCGTTCTATACGCACAACATACTCGAGCATCTGCTAAAATCAGGGTGTCATTTTGGTGGAGTTTAACAATGAGAAAATACATAGTTGTCCTACTGGGCTTATGCTTGCTGGTCGCAATTTCGATAACTGGACGGGTGCCGGTTAAACCGAGTTCGTTGGAGGATAGCTATTTCCCGTTGCTAGGAAACAAAGGTTACGATGCTTTGCATTATCATCTCGATATTACCCCTGATTTTGATGCGGAAACGCTGGATGCAACGGTTGAGATTAGGACGCAAGCGACGGAGAATCTCACTGAATTCAACCTGGATTTCTGGGGATATACGATCACGGATATAGCAATTAATGGGCAGTCGGTCAGGTACGGGCGTGATCAGGGCGAGTTGATGATCATTCCAAATGATCCAATTGCGATAGGGGACACGTTCGAGGTAACTGTTGCATATAATGGCAAACCACGAAAAGGGATTCCGGAGGATGTACTTTATGGCGATCCGGGATTACTGACATCGGCTGGCTGGGTATTTCATGCAGGGGGATCCTTTGTGACGAGTCAGCCGCGTGGTGCCTCGTTCTGGTATCCTGTGAATGATCATCCAAAAGACAAGGCAACGTATAGTTTTTCGATCACCGTGCCAGAGCCATACGTAGTGGCCACGAATGGGGAACTCCTCGAAGTGATTCATGACAATGGAATGGTGACCTATGAATCGGTGTTGAATGACCTAACAGCTAGCTATCTTGTGACAGTCCATACAGGTAATCTGATACTGGATGAAACAAGAGAAGAAGGACAAGTACCGATTCGCAATTATTTTGCAGATCAGCATTTTGGCCAAGCAAGACCCCTCTTTGAAGATACATCAGAGATGGTCACGTTCTATGAAGGTATCATCGGAGAATACCCGTTCGATGTATATGGTAGTGTGGTCGTGGATTTTGATCTGTCATATGCGCTTGAAACACAGACTTTAACTACTTATGGCACGCGGATTCTGGAGGATTCTGTGCGGACTCACATGACGCTGGCACATGAATTGGTGCATGAGTGGTTTGGCAATAGCGTGAGTCTTGCGCGCTGGCAAGACATCTGGTTGAATGAAGGTTTTGCAACGTATTTATCGCTCATGTGGGTCACCGAGATTTATGGGGACGAGGTTACGCAAAGTATATTGACTGATTGGTATGATACTATTTCGGATCCTGGTTTTATCGCTACGGCTCCGGATGCCATTGGTGATCCGAAGGCCGAAAACTTGTTTCACTGGGCAGTATATTTGCGTGGCGCTTTGACACTTCATGCCTTACATCAGTGTGTGGGTGACGAGGCGTTTTTTGAGATGATCCGCACATATTTGCAACGTTTCAAAGATAGCAATGCAACTATCGAGGATTTTACTGCGGTAGCGAACGAAGTCAGTGGTGAGGATTTGACTGATTTCTTTGATGTGTGGCTGTACCAGAAGGTTGTGCCACAGATCGAAGTGTTGGCCTGTGGGGATGATACGTCATCTTAGTCTAGGATTTGGCGCTTGGGGTTTGAGGTTTTCCGCTTATGCCGATGTTGACGTGGCTATCGCTTATTGGTAACATCATGAACTGAGCCGTGCTAGGCGGGGAACTAGCGGTGCCCTGTACCCGAAAACCGCTATAGCGGGGCTGAATTCCTGCTTGAGGTTGACGGCCGGCACGATTTGTTTTTGCTGAGCGGCGTTGATAATCGGGTTCTATACAACTGGAGGCTATGAACCCCGTCAGGTCCGGAAGGAAGCAGCGGTAAGTAGTATTTCCAGTGTGATATAGAGTTGCCTGGTCGGAGCTAGCTGGCAGAGACAGCTTGCCGGTTTGGAGATCGAGGGCAGGTGCACGGCTCATGAAATTCACAAAGAGCAGAAGAAACGCAAAGAAGTCCGGGGATGGATTTTTTAGGACTGGAAGGTAAGGCGGCGATTGTTACCGGGGGCGGTTCCAATATCGGGCGGCGTGTAGTCCTGGCTTTTGCTGAGCAGGGAGCGAATGTGGCCATAGCCGAGCTGGATGAGGCTCAGGGCGCTAAGGTGGCTGAGGAAGCCAATGCCCTGGCCAGGGGCAAGGTGGAAAACATAAAGACAGATGTCACCGACTGGGACTCCGTACAGGCGATGGTGAAGCAGACCCTGGATAGGTTTGGCCAGGTAGATATACTGGTCAATGTTGTGGGTTGGGTCAAAGATGAGCTTTTCGTGAAGAAAGCCAGAGGAGACTGGGAGAAGGAAATAGCCCGCAATTTCTGGAGCGATATAAACTGCACCAGAGCCATTCTGGACCATATGATTGAGCACAAGTATGGAAAGATTATCAATATTGGCTCCGATGCCGCCAGGATAGGGCAGTTGAGAGAGGTTGTTTATAGCGGCTGCAAGGGTGCTGTGATTTCTATGACCAAGTCTTTGGCCAGGGAGCTCGGCCGTTACGGCATAAACGTGAATGTCATTTGTCCGGGTGTTGTTGTTCCTGTGGACAGAGGTGTTACCACTGCGGAGAGCATGTGGACGGATGAAATGATGAAGATATTCGGCAGTCCGGAAGCGCTGGAGAAGATATCTAAAGGTGTTCCTCTGGGACGGCTGGGAACAGCAGAGGATATAGCCGATGCTGTTCTGTTTCTGGCCTCGGACCGGGCTAGCTTCATAACCGGGCAGACCATTAGCGTCGATGGTGGTTACACCATGGCCTAGAAAATCCAATCAGTCAGGAGGCAGTGCGCATGGCAATAAAAAAGGTATGTGTTATCGGTTCAGGGACTATGGGGAACGGCATAGCTCAGGTATCGGCACAGGCGGGCTATGAGACAACTATGGTGGACGTAAAACAAGAGTTCGTGGAGAGGGGCATGGGGGCGATAAAAGCCAGCCTGGGTAAGTTCGTGGAAAAAGGAAGAATCAAGCAAGAGGACATGAACGGAACATTGGCGAGGCTGCACACGTCAACTGACATGAAGAGTGCCGCTAAGGATGCCGACTATGTTATAGAGGCGGTATTTGAGAGGGCTGAGGTCAAGCTGCCGATATTTGGACAGCTTGATGACATTTGCCGCAAGGAAACAATCCTGGCTTCTAACACATCCGGGATACCGGTGAGCCTACTGGCATCTGCCACTAAGCGCCCTGACAAGGTTATCGGCACGCACTTTATGAACCCCGTGCCGCTAATGAAGGGAGTGGAGATAGTGAAAACACTGCTCACATCGGAGGAGACTCTGAAAGTGAGCCTCGATCTTATTCGATCTCTGGGTAAGGAAACAGTGGTAGTCAAGGATTCCCCCGGATTTGTAACCAACAGGATAATAACCCTGGTTATGAACGAAGCGGCCAAGCTATTGGAGGAGAACCTGGCCAGCATAGAAGATATAGACAAGATAGAGAAACTATCGCATAACTGGCCTATGGGCCCGTTCGAGCTGGCCGACATGGTTGGTATAGACGTTCTGGTTGATCTGCTGGAGGGGGTTTACCAGCAAACGGGATGGGAAAGATACAAGCCGGCGCCGTTATTGAAAAGGATGGTCGAACTTGGTTACACCGGCAGGAAGGCGGGTAAGGGGTTTTACCAGTTGTTTGGACAAGGCTGATATTTTTGCACCGACAATTGCTGCGCCAGTTTCGATTCAAACCGAAGAAAAGCTTGGGACAGCATTTCCTTATAGATGAAGCGGTATTAGGGCATATTCTAGCTGCCGCCGAACTCAGTCCCGGGGATATTGTAATTGAGGTAGGTCCGGGGTTGGGGGTACTGACCGAAGGGCTGGCCAAAGAGGGAGCCAGTGTCATTGCGGTTGAGCTTGATGCCAAGCTGGTTGCCCTGCTGAAAAAAGGACTGGCTGGCTTTCCCTCTGTCAGAATTATCCATGGCGATATACTGAAGATTGCACCGCGAGAGCTTCTAGAAAGGAATTTAGCCGTCTCCGACCTTGCGCGTGGTTATAAAGTGATCGCCAATCTTCCCTACTACATCACTTCGCCGGTTTTGAGTCATTTTCTCGAGGCGCAGCCCCGCCCCTCAAGAATGGTCGTGATGGTACAGAAGGAGGTTGGGGAAGCTATCGCTGCTGCTCCTGGCAAGATGAGATTTCTCAGTGTGAAGGCGCAATTCTACAGCAAGCCTGCTATTGTTTCGCATGTAGCCGCGGCAAGTTTCTATCCGGCGCCGAAGGTGGACTCAGTGATATTGCGTCTGGATATCTATTCCCGGCCGCCCATCGAGGTATCGGATGTCGCGAGTTTCTTTGATATAGTCATGCATGGTTTTCGAGCTCCCCGCAAGCAGCTTCGTAACTCACTGGCGCAGTCGTTAGAGATGCCGCCGGGCGAGGTGGCTTCGCTGCTGGAGAAGGCTGGAATAGAACCTAGGCGGAGGGCAGAGACTCTGAGCCTGCAGGAATGGAAGGAGCTCTGGAAAATATTCGCTCCTTTCTTGCGTGATCCTGAGCGAAGCGAGGGACGTGGAGGTGCTCTGGTGGCCACGCTCCACCAGAATGGCATCGAAAGTGGGTAGCCTAAGAGATTAAGATGTTGACTGTCTATGCACCGGCTAAAGTGAACCTTGTTCTGGAGGTGCTGGGCAAGGATGATGATTATCACCGGATATCCAGCATCGTCCAGTCCATAGACCTATGCGATGTCCTCAATTTGGAACTGGACGAGGAAATACGTTTTGAGTGTGACGAGCCCAGCCTGAGGGGAGACAACCTGGTGACCAGGGCAGCCCTTCTACTTAAGGAAAGCGCGAAATGCGATCTGGGGGCCCGAATCCAACTCCGTAAACATATACCGTGGGGGGTGGGATTGGGCGGTGGCAGCAGCGACGCGGCTGCCACACTTCTGGCCCTGAATGATCTCTGGAGGCTGGAATTGGCGGTTCCTGAGCTGGTTGATTTGGCTTTCAAGCTGGGCTCGGATGTTCCCTTTTTCATTTGGAAGGGCACGGCTTTGGTAGAGGGGAAAGGCGAAAGGGTGACACCGCTGCCCTCATTGCCCGCGACTAGCTTCGTGTTGATGATGCCGCCACTGCGTAAAATGCCGGACAAGACGAAGCAGATGTATGGCAACTTGCGGGTTGCCGATTTCACGGGAGGCCAATTTGTCGAGGCAGCCCTGGTATCTTTGGCTGACAGGCAAAGGCCCGACCCTGAGGTGATGTTTAACGCCTTCGAAAAGGTGGCGTCCGACTTTTTCCCAGGACTGGACAAGTATCGTGAAGCTCTGAAGGAAGCTGGGGCACCAGGAGTTTACCTGGCTGGCTCGGGGCCATGTCTTTTCAGCCTTTTCTCGGACGCGAAGGAAGCCGGCGAGCTGTTTTCACGCTTGAAAAAGCAGCGATTGGAGTGCTATCTGGCATTTTCCTTCCCGCATCCGGACAGTGGTCGAGGCCTTTAGACCAGCCATGCAGGTGCTTTAACGGCAGTGGAAAAATTGAAACAAAAGAGATGGCTGAGGGTGACGCTTTACGTAATCGCCCTGGTTGGGATTGGTGTCGGCTTTCTGGTTCTATTCCCGTACTTAGTGCGGTGTTTCAATATCCCGATAGAAGACCTGGCTATCACGGCTTATCTGGTTGTCTTTGGAATCACTCTACTGTCTAATGCAGCTGTCCTTATTCCGGTGGTGTATCCCCATCTCAGTTTAATGGTGGCAGCAGCGGCGTACTGGAACCCCTTTATGGTAGCTTTGGTAGCCAGCGTAGCCGGTGCCCTGGGGGAAATAACTGCCTACTATGCCGGTTATCTGGGAAAGAGAATCGCGCGTCTGGAGAATGCACCGGGGTATAATAGGCTTGCAGGATGGATGAATAGACATGCCCTGTGGGGCATTTTTGTCATCTCTGCTCAACCCATATTGCCTGTTGACATAGCCGGACTCCTGGCTGGGGCCTCCAGAATACCGTTATGGAAGTTTCTCGTGCCTTGTTGGGCAGGAAAGTTGGTCAAGTATCTTGCGGCCTGCTACTTCGGGGCGGCTGTGTTGCGTCTTCTTCCGCCTTTACCGTTCTAGCTTCACTGACAAAGATAGGGCCAGTTTTTTTTCGTCGGCCATGGTGCGGACCCGTCCATCTAATCTTGCTTTAAGCAATAGGTCAAGTACGTTCCCCATCTGAGGTCCGGGCGAGATGCCTAATTTCTTTAGCTCTTCGCCATCGAGGTAAGTTCTGACCTGACGCAGTTTTGTGAGGAATAGCTGCAGGGCCCGTTGTGTTAGTGTGGAATCCGTGGCTATCCGATTGGCCTGTATCGCCAGGAGCTCATATTCTTGCAGCAGGTAATAAAGCTCACTCGGCTTGCCGGCGGCCTTGTCCACGCGGGAGAGCCTGGTCTTGAGGCGGAGCGTGTCGCGCATGACTTTGGATACTTTTGCTGGCATGTTAAGGCGGGCGAGAAACTGCTCCAGGCCTGTTTCGCCGAGTGAATAGGCAAGAAGGCAGAAATAGAGCGAGGGCAGTTGGGCGGGCTGCTTTAGCCGCCGGGCCTTATCGAATTTGTCAGCTATCCAGCCGTCGCCTTTGAGGGACGGGTTTATTCTGTGCAGCACTCGGAGGTCGCCGAGGCGCTTGACGGCCAGTTCGGGCCGTTCTTCCTCAAAGATGTGTTCCAGCTCGTGCCTGATTCGGTCGCCGCTTATGGTATCCAGCATAGGTATATCACGTTTGAGCAGCCGTGCTGTTTGCGCTGCGAACTCGAAGCCGAAACGCTGTTCGTAACACACCCCCCGCAAAATCCTGGTGGCGTCATCTCTGAAGCTTTTGGAATGCAAAATGCGGATGAGCTGGCGCTCCAGATCGTCTTTCCCTCGATGCGGGTCGATTAGCTCTCCGTAATCGTCTGCCATCAGGGATACAGCCATAGCGTTGATGGAGAAATCTCTGCGGATCAGGTCATCCTTGAGTGTGCCAAAAGTCACGGTAGGAAGCGCCCCCGGTCTGGCATAGGTCTCCTTTCGTGCCGTTGCCAAATCCAGGGTGAAATCCTGATACTTGAGTTTGGCAGTGCCGAAGCGGTGGTGGGCCAGCAACTTGGCCTGACCGCTTTCGGCCACCTGTTGAGACAGCTTCACCGCATCCCCCTCGACTACCAGGTCGAGATCGAAGTTGGGATAACCGAGGAGCATGTCCCGTACTACACCTCCAACAAGGTATACCCTTTGCCCCTGCTCAGCCGCCTGTTGGCTGATATTCTTGACCAGTCCCAGGAGTTGGGAGGGCAGGTATTGTACTATTTGCCGCGCTAAATTCATCGCGTCAGTATTATATCAGCCCCTGGCTTGCCGTCGTATAGCCTGATTCCCATGACTGTAAGTTAATATATATAATAAGGAAGCAGCATGAGAGCATTCCCCAAATTGCCGTCTTAAGGCAAGAGGTTTAGGCGAGCGCTCAATGGCCTGAGTGCTCGATAAAGGGAGTCATGGGAGAAGGTCTTTAAGAATGGAAGATAAAGACAAGAAAGGGCACAGGAAAAGGCTGAGGGAAAGGTTCAGTCAGTCGGGGCTGCCAGCCTTCCTGGACTATGAAATTGTGGAACTGCTGCTGACGCTGGGGACACCCCGCAAAGACTGTAAGCCGCAGGCCAAGGAAGCCATAAAGAGGTTCAAGACACTGAGGGGCGTTCTGGAGGCTCCTCCTGAGGAGTTACAGGAAATCAAAGGGATTACCGCCCACAATGTCTTTGTCATCAAATTCATGCAGGAGATAGCCAGGGAGTTTCTTAAGGAGCAGGTGCTGGATAAGCCCTATTGCCGTTCTTCCCGTGAAGTCTTCGATTACCTTTACCATTCCATGCGAGACCTGAAGAAAGAAGTGTTTAAAGTCATGTTTCTCGATTCACAGAACCACGTTGTCGAGATCGAAGACCTTTTTACAGGGACACTGAACGCGAGTGCTGTGTATCCTCGCGAAATCATCCAGAGCGCCGTCAAGCATAACGCTGCTGCCCTAATCTTCGTTCACAACCACCCCGCCGGGAATCCTCAACCCAGCGGTAACGACAAACAAATAACCCAGGAGTTAGTCTTCGCTGCGAATATTATGCAAATCAAGGTGTTAGACCACATCATAATAGGCGATAATCGCTACTTCAGCTTCGCCGACGCCGGGCTTGTTGAAGAATATAACTCGGACTTCTTGAGCCTCAAGGAGAGAGGAAGAGCTTAGGCCGGCGCGGAATCCCATTTGATCCTCGGCTCTTGTGAGCCACCCGAAACCGTGCAATTTGCACTGTTCCCAAGTCGAAGGTGACAGCGCAGGTTGCTGTTCCCTGAGTTGTAGATTGTGTAGTCCTGCGTGCTGTCCAGATGGAGGGAGGCGGGTGGTCTTTAGAATTCCCTTAATTTTTTTAAGAAATAGCGGTCTGGGGACTTGACACAATTAATGGCCTGATTTATAATTCCTTAAGATTATTAAGTCTGGTCTTGATTTTGATAAGGAGGCCGAAATGATCAGCGAGTGCAATCAGGTAACCGAAATGAGGCAGGGTAAGCGCGCATTAGAAGAATATAAGGAGGAAAACAAGATGTTTGCAAGAGAAGCTAGGATGCAACCGTTCTGGATGAGGAAGGACATGAAGGTCTCCGACGAA